>NZ_MJUW02000029.1 GCF_001753675.2 Candidatus Brocadia sapporoensis
GTTTGTCCATGCCACCCGGAGACGAGGGTTTGTATCCGCTTCTCATGCCTGGAAAATGGTCAGGCATGAACTGGTACGATGGAGAAAGAAATCCTGCTCTGGCGGTTGATGAGATGTATCTCTAAATAGCAAAAAAGGGTGGCACGGACAAACTCGTTTATCCGTGCTTGTTCAAATACACACGTTTGAATGAATGATAAAACATGGACAAACAGAGTTTGTCCATGCCACCCTGTCTAACGTCTAATGAAAACTACAACGGTGTCATTTCGAACGGAGTGAGAAATCTTTTGAGCATTGAAATTGTAGGGTTTCAAGATTTCTTCCTTGGGCCGAATTGACAAAAGTATATGTCTTCGTTCAGACCCTGTGTATCAAACGGAATATTTCCCGATTGTGAATCCTTTGAAAATAGGGATAACTCAAGAATTGTTTCTTCCATGCGCGATCGCCTCATTGGTACAGAAGTTTTTCAAATAAAGTAATGCGAAAATCGTATTTCAAAGGGATACCTTGATTGTATAAATATTTTTATTTTGTTTAAGCGGGCAACAGGGTAGCACGGACAAACTTGTTTGTCCGTGCTTGCTTGAATGCACGCGTTGGAATGAATGATAAAACATGGACAAACAGGGTTTGTCCATGCCACCCTGTCTAACGTCTAATGAAAACTACCAACGGTGTCATTTCGAACGGAGTGAGAAATCTTTTGAGCATTGAAATTGCAGGGTTTCAAGATTTCTCCCTTGGGCCGAATTGACAAAGTATATGTCTTCGTTCAGATCCTGTGTATCAAACGGAATATTTCCCGATTGTGAATCCTTTGAAAATAGGGAGAACTCAAGAATTGTTTCTTCCATGCGCGATCGCCTCATTGGTACAGAAGTTTTTCAAATAAAGTAATGCGAAAATCGTATTTCAAAGGGATACCTTGATTGTATAAATATTTTTATTTTGTTTAAGCGGGCAACAGGGTAGCACGGACAAACTTGTTTGTCCGTGCTTGCTTGAATGCACGCGTTGGAATGAATGATAAAACATGGACAAACAGGGTTTGTCCATGCCACCCTGTCTAACGTCTAATGAAAACTACCAACGGTGTCATTTCGAACGGAGTGAGAAATCTTTTGAGCATTGAAATTGCAGGGTTTCAAGATTTCTCCCTTGGGCCGAATTGACAAAGTATATGTCTTCGTTCAGATCCTGTGTATCAAACGGAATATTTCCCGATTGTGAATCCTTTGAAAATAGGGAGAACTCAAGAATTGTTTCTTCCATGCGCGATCGCCTCATTGGTACAGAAGTTTTTCAAATAAAGTAATGCGAAAATCGTATTTCAAAGGGATACCTTGATTGTATAAATATTTTTATTTTGTTTAAGCGGGCAACAGGGTAGCACTGGCGAACTTCGTTTGTCCGTGCGATATATTCCGAACCATCGCGGCGAAATCTATGTCACCCGGTAAACGAAGACATCACGGGTTACGATTCTTCAGGATGGGATTGTGATATAAAATTCCGTTTGTGCTGGTTATGAAAATATGGTGGGATGTTTTATTACAAATCTTTTGCCAGCAGGCACACTCGCCTTGCTGTACAGGTGTCATCCCAGAGATGTGGCGGTATCTCATTCAGCATCTTCCAGTAATTTTTATCAATGAGTGGGATGAGCTTGTTTAATGACGATACGATATTTGATACATAGGCCTTGTCCTTTATCAGGGATTCTGTAAGCGGACAATAATCATCGATGAGCAGTTCCAATTCGTCATCAACGGTCAGATTCGGATAGAAGGGGTACAAACGGCATGCAATGGGACGATGTGCATGAATAAAGCATTGTACGCCATCGGTAAAGTTACACGTACTGCCGATGATTTCAAGGTTGCCTCCCGGCAAGGTGAGCGTTTCGTTAGATATGTGTTTGCCGCTTCGGGTAAAGATAAACTCATTCTCATACGGCAGAAGGACCGACAACGGCTTTTGTTCGCACCGTCCGTCACACTTCTCTATGCATGGCATGAAACCGAAACGGGTTGCATAGATTTCCTGATAAGCCTGAAACAACTTTTCCTTATTCATACGTAATAAGACTTTTCCTTAATTAGCCAAATCTTTGGTGACTCTAAACTCCCTTTCACGAGTGGGACAAGCACCCCCGCTTGTCATAAATAGTGTCAACCGGGGATAACTGAACTACCAATGAGCCGAGGGGGATGTGTACCGTTGCTTAGACACTTCTATTTTTCTAATCCATACACCCACGCCAAAATACTGCCATCCATGTACTTTATGTTAGGAAATCCTGCATTTCTCAGGATGCGATAGGCTTGCGCAGCGCGCAGGCCTGAGCGACAATAGGCAACAATTTCTTTCGAACGATCGAGTTCCTGTATCCGTGCAGTCAGTTTGTCCAGGGGAATGTGTTTACATCCCTTGATATGTCCATTCTGGTATTCTGATTCTGTTCTGACGTCAAGCAACACAAGAACCTCCCCCCTTTCCAGTCTTTCTGCGACCTCGTGAGGAAGAATACCTACGGTCCTCCCTGAGAGTTTATTGCCTAAAATATTGGCGGCTACGATAATGGCATCCATGGCCATGGCATAGGGTGGGGCATAGGCCAGGTCGAGTTTTGAGACCTGATCAACCGTTGCGCCAAAGGTCAGCGCTGTTGCAATAACATCGATACGTTTGTCAACCGTACCTTCCCCAACGATCTCTGCACCCAGGAGTTTTTTTGTAGCCCTGTCAGCAATGAGTTTGATAATAATTTCCTTTGTGCCCGGGTAGTAATGTGCCTTATCCCCGGCCGGGTAAATGGTAGCCTCAACCTGAAAGCCCTCTTTCACAGCCTCCCGTTCGGAGAGACCGGCCTTTCCTACGTGGAGTTCGAAAACCTTTACGATGAGGGCGCTCACAACGCCGGGAAAGGTGTCAAAACCACCGGTGGCATTCACTGCGGCAACCCGGCCCATCTTCGCTGCCGTTGAGCCCAGGGCAATCCATGCGGGTTTCTTTGTTACCAGATGGATGTTCTCAGCGCAATCGCCAACAGCATAAACATCGGGGATATTTGTTTCCATCCGTTCATTTACCTTTATGGCACGTGTTGCGCCAATCTCTATACCAGCCTCCTGAGCCAGTTTGGTATTGGGCTTGATGCCGATAGAGAGGATAACCATATCTGTCTGCAGTTGTCGTTTCCCGGTAATTACGGTTGTTACAACACCACTGCCGTTTCCTTCAAAGGACTTTACTCCATCGGATGTAATAATCTCGACGCCTTTTTGAACCATATGATTCTGGACGAGCAACGCCATGTCCCTGTCCAAAGGGGAGAGGATTTGGTCAAGGAGTTCAACGACCGTTACCCGGATACCCCGCAGCATCAGATTTTCAACCATTTCCATACCAATAAGCCCGCCACCCACGATTACAGCGTTTCTGACCTTTCCGCCGTCAACACATGCCTTTATCTTTAATGCATCCTTTACCGTTCTCAAGGTAAAGATATTTCCCAGAGAAACCCCAGGCAGTGGCGGAACGATAGGTTGCGCCCCTGTGGCAATGATAAGTTTATCGTACGGGAAAGTGAGGTCTCTGTTTTTCTCCAGTTCCCTGACTTTAACCTGTTTTGACCTGGTGTCAATGGCTGTTGCCCGATGCCGGGTAAGGACATCGATGTTATGCATATCCTTAAAATAGGAAGGTTCGCGGAGGATAAGTTTCTTTGAGTCTTTAATAACGTCTCCAATATAATAAGGCATGCCGCAACCCGCGTAGGAAATGAATTGGTCGTCCGTTATTACCGTAATTTTCAGAGATGGTGATTCACGCCGTGCCTTTGCTGCCGCCTTCATTCCTGCCGCCACGCCACCGATAATTACGAGATTTTTGGGATCGTTTGTCATAGGTACTTCCGGTAGCAAAACCATTGCTCAAGTTAAGAAACTAAAAAAGATCATATCACAAAATGGTAAATAAACAATTGTGAAAAAGGATCCGACACGAAAAGACGCACGCTTTACTTCACCCTGCTTATTACGAAACAGGAATTATTTCCCTCATAATCCATGGTATTTATGAGCGCGTTCTCTATATGTTTCCTGACAGGTTTTTCGAGGATAAGATTCAGATCGATCCCGGGATCTTTTTCCCTGGAATGAATGATGTGCGGTATTTGGCCAGAGCTGATTGACAGGACGGTGGAAATGAGCTGGGCAGCGCCTGAAGCGCCATAGGACTCTCCCAGATTGGATTTAACCGCAGAGACTGCCACCCCGCAGTTTACGCCAAACAGGGACTGGATGGCTTTTGCTTCGATTGCATCCTGTAACCTGCAACCATTCGCATTTGCACTGATGAGATCTATACCTTCTTTCTCTACTCCTGCATTTATCAGCGCTTCATGCATGGCCCTTTCGGCACGATGGACGCAGATATCTGCCGGATGATTTTTAGCGCCCGTAAAGGTATTGCCAAACCCTCTGACCTCTGCGTATATATGGGCTCCTCTATGCAGTGCATGTTCGAGTTCTTCAAGAATGACGACATAACTGCCCTCCGCCATAATAAAGCCATTGCGGGCTTTGTCAAAAGGTGCGCTTGTCTCTCTTGCGCCATCAAGACCCGATAACAGGCCACGGAGATAAAATATCAGATACAAATCCATAGATACCTGTTCGACGCCGCCTGCCACGATTACCTTAACCACATCACGCTGAATCATCCTGAACGCATCTCCGATGGCATCGGCGCTGGACGTAAAACCAGAGGATATGGTACGGGCGAGTCCTTTTATTCCGAAAATAACGGAGACATAGTTGGTCGAAGAGTTTAATGCAACGTCGTAGCTCAGCATGGGCGACAACTCAGATGGATTGTCCCGGATGATTTCATAGAAGTAGTCCGTTGTTTCTGAAAAGTTACCCAGAGACGAGCCGATGATAATACCCATCTGTTCTGGTTGAAAACTGCCCTGCGCCAGCCTTGCATCGTCCAGCGCCATTTTAGAGGCAGATCCCAAAAACCGCGTACCTTTGTTCAAATACTTTAAACCTTTGCTGCCAAGGTATATTTCTGGTTTAAAGTCACGGACCACGCCTCCGAGTTTGCATGTATAAGGTGAGAGATCAAAGGCAGACATGGGTGCGATGCCGGATTTCCCGGCAATGAGATTATTCCAGAAGCCCTCTTTACCGCATCCCATGGGGGATACGACACCCAAACCTGTAACAACAACTCTTTTTTTCATATCATCATTTTAACTATAGTATTGCCTGACAGATACGGATAAGGGGTTCACACCCATCCATCCGGCAGGCTCCGGATATGCTTAACCCATCCTGCTGAATATCGTCGTGGCGTTATTGCCGCCGAAGGCAAAGGAGTTATTTACGATGTGGTCCACCTTTACCTCTCGTGCTGCGTTGGGTACATAATCGAGGTCGCACTCAGGATCCGGTGTTTCATAATTAATTGTCGGCGGCACAATTCCGTGCCTGAGCGTCAGGCAGCAGACGACCGATTCCACAGCGCTGGCAGCGCCCATGAGATGCCCGATCATCGATTTGGTGGAACTGCAGGGAATCTTATATGCGTCCTCGTTGAATACGCGTTTTATCGCAATGGTTTCTGTCCTGTCATTATGCGGTGTGCCTGTGCCATGGGCATTGATATAACCGATTTGCCGGGGAGAAAGTTTTGCCATCTTCAGCGCATCGCTCATGCACTTCACCGCGCCATCTCCTTCAGGATGGGGCGCCGTCATATGGAACCCGTCACAGCTCAGTCCGTAACCAGACATCTCCGCAATAATCATCGCGCCGCGTTCTCTGGCAAATTCATAACGCTCCATGATCAAGATTCCTGCCCCTTCTCCAATCATAAGCCCCTGGCGATTTTTATCAAACGGCTGACAACGTTCGGGCGCCAGCGCTTTCAAATTATGAAAATGGGTAAATTCCGTTTGCGGGATCATGTCGCCGCCGCCAACCATTACGACATCAACCTTATTGTCAATAAGGAGGTCGTACGCCCATGCGATAGCGTGGTTACCGGATGAACAGGCGTTCAGCGAGATCATGGCCGGCCCTTCAAAATCAAAATTCTGAGACAACATGTTTGTAATCGAATTGGGGGGGTAAACGGCTGCGACGATTTTATCGAAACCGTTATCTTTTTTTGAAACATCTAATCGCAGGAGTCTCTCAAACGGCGTTAATTCGGCTGCCAATGTCCCGATGGCAAGGCTGAATCGTTCCCGATTGAATCTCGTGTCGCCAAGTAAACCACTTTCCTGTAATGCCTCTCGGGCTGCGTAGTAAACGTATTTGTGGATCGTGTTTTCCCTGATCTGATTCTCCAGGGCAAAGTCCCATTGGAAATTTTTTACCTCACAGGAGCGATGAACTTTATATTTTGAGGTATCAAAGGACTTCATCTCATTGGCGCCGTTTCTACCCTGGATGAACGATTCCCAGCTTTCTCTGACGCCGATCCCGACAGGGGTGACCAATCCTAATCCTGTTATGACGACTTTTGACATAGGCTTCAATCTCTGTTTCAGCTTACCTTGACTCCTCTAATCTCTCCCGTTTGGGGCTGAAAAAATGATTTTCACCCCTTTGGTCAGGAAAATCAGACGGCGTTGCTGAATGTTCCCAATAAATACGAGAAGTCAACCGTCTACGTGCTGACAAGAGGAATTACACCGTTTCTTAAGAAGACGCCTCAATTGGCGTCATCTCCAACTTTTTTCCTGTTTTCTTTGATTGATGGTAATGTTTTAATGCCTCATCATAGAACCCGGATGTCTGCAATTCCTTGAGATTCTGGATCAGGTGCTGATAAACGGTTTGCCAATCCAGATTGACCCGGAAGGCGAACATAGCGGCATTCATATTATCTTTCAGTGTTTCTTTTGCATTCTGGAATCTCTGCCGGAGCACCTCGGTAGCATAAATCCTGTCATACAAATACTGAAATCCATCGATGAGTTCCTGAAGTGACATGTTTTTCAGGACATAGGTGAGATGATGAGACGTATAATACTTCCAATCTTCAGGAAAGTGTGTCCGGAAGAGCCTTCCTTCACCGTTTAGCCGGTGATACAGCGGCGTATTAATGAACGGGCATAAAATGCCACAGGTCATGATATCAACGTGGGAATCAAGCACGAAATCGGCGACCTGTTTAAAAGTCTCCGGGGCATCAGCATCATTGCCAAAGACCATTGTCCCCCATACAGCAAGGCCGTGCTTGCGGATATTGGCTATCGCCTCAAAATAATTTTGAATGGAGATACGTAAATTTACGTTCTTATTCATCGTCTTCAAGGCCTCTTCATTGATGGATTCAATGCCGATGAGCACCCCAACACACCCGCTCTTCTTCATATATTCGAGGGTTTCATCATCTTTATAGATATTGAGTGAGGTAAAACCAAACCAGTTCTGATAAATGCCCCTTTCCACCAAACCCTTGAAAAGGTCGCGGACCCGCTCATTGGATTTTTTGCTGTGTCCGTAAAAATTTTCATCCGTGAGTATCAAACCGCGGTACTGTCCCTTAATAGATTCGAATTCGTCAAGTACATCTTCAATGGGCCTTTCCCGGTATTTCCGTCCCTGAAACTGCGGTACAGAGCAGAACTCACAGTTAAAGGGACATCCGGCCGTAGTTATGATACCGGAGTAACGGTATTTGTATTTATCCTTTAAATATTTTCTGTCCGGACGCAATCCCTGATACAACTCCATGGGGGTCAGGACACCGTCGTATCTTTTCCGGAGACAGCCTTTTTCAAAATCCCCGATGATCTTTTCCCAGGTCGTTACCGCTTCTCTGGTCACAACGCAATCCACATATTTTGCCGCCTCTTCCGGATAACTTGTTGCGTGAATGCCGCCCATAATCACGGGTATGCCACGTTTTCTACAGGCGGTAGCTATCTGATACGCCCGATTGGCCTGGTAACTAACCGAGGTAATGCCAACCAGATCAGCCCCACCAAAAGTAATATCCCCGGCCTTTTCGTCAATCGCCAGTTCCTGGGTTTCATCAATGATATCCACCTGCCAGTGTTTTGGAGTTAACACCTTCAGATAGCCGAGATTTACAGGCATTTGATTTAACACGGAGACATTTTCTTCTCCCACATTTCCGATCGGATGAGGATTGATTAATATCAGTCTTTTCATGAAAATTCCTCTTTTTTGGGCACTAACAGTACTTGAGCAATGGCATAGTCATGACAGTGGGACAATGATACAGAGATATTACCTATCTGTTTCTTGTCTGCTAATTCTTTTACACTGCCATACAAGTTCAAATAAGGCCTTCCCTTTTCATCATTTAAGAGTTCAATATCCGTCCATTTCATTTTATCAGCCCAACCTGTTCCCAATGCCTTGAACATTGCTTCTTTTGAGGCGAAACGGGCTGCATAATGTTGATATTTGTTCTTCCGTTGCTTGCAATACTCTACCTCTTTTTCTGTATATATCCTTCTCAGGAAATTCTCATTGGCAGAAAACAGTCTTTCAATACGCTTTATTTCTATAATATCAATACCAACATACATAGATTATTTACGGGCGCTTTCAATCGTTGTAACTGCTTAAAGCATGAGAATCTATTTGGAAAAGGGGCATTTTACAGGCTTGCAAAATTAATGTCAACGACAATTTAACGCTACTCGTGGCGTATAACGGACAAGGGGAGAAGATTTTGCTTACAACCTGCCTAGGGACGCCTACGAATTCGGAACGGTTTTGATTTCTCTATGGGCTGTGTTTTTTTCCTGCCAAAATAGCATGGATAATAGTTTTGATTCTAAAAAGAGCGGAAAATGCTCAATGATGGTCATTGCCGGAAGAAATGATCAATTTTAATGTATAGGGATTTGAAAATATTTCATTGTTCCGTTAACCCATCCCCGAATCCCCTCCCGGGAGGATTCGGGGTGGGTTAAATGCGTTGAGTATTACCTTTTAAAACTCAACCTAATGGAGATGGTTATTGCGCCTTGTCAGTAGAAAATCAAGAGACCCTTTTCTTGTTGTCCGAATCTCTTGTTCTGGGATCCGTGTTTATTCGGGTAATAATGGATACGCTGGAAATAGCATCATTATCCCCCTCCGGTAATTTGTTATGACACTCATTCCGGTGTTACTGATCCTGTATGACAAAATTGGCGCTGTCATTCAGCGAAGCTGCATATGAACCGATAGGACACAGCACTTTACTATCCGTTTCGCAGCGAATCAGCAACTTCCACAGTGACTCCAGGTTCTCTTTTTCATGTTCCGTTTCCGGAATCATCTTGATCCTGGTCTGGCTTTCTATTGAAATTTTCATGAAATAGCTCCTTTCCCCCATTCTGACACAGAGTAATATGAACGGACTATTGTATTATGAATACATGACGTGTTGCGATTTTTTACTATAAATGAAAATAGTCCCGGAATCAATCTTCTTTTTACCAGAAATCTTTCTTTTATTCATACCGGAGCGCCTCGATGGGATTAAGCCCCGACGCTTTTCTTGCCGGATAATAGCCAAAAAAGATACCAACCATGTTTGAAAAGAGAAAAGCAACAGCAATAGACAATGGAGACAGTAACGATGGCCATCCCCCATAGTAAGAAACTAATTTTGACATAAAAATACCAAACATTATCCCAATTACCCCACCAAGAGAGCTGAGGACGGTTGACTCTATCAGAAACTGGAACAGGATATCCTTCCCCTTAGCTCCGACTGCCATCCTGATACCAATCTCTCTCGTCCTTTCGGTAGTGGAGACCAGCATAATATTCATAATACCGATACCCCCTACAAACAGGGATACGAGTGCAATGCTGCCCAGGAGGATGGCCATGGTGCGGCTTGTTTCCAATACGGTTGAAGCAAATTCAACCTGACTGATAACCGTGAAATCATTCTCTTCACCGGGTTTCAGCCGGTGGCGTTGTCTTAAGAGAGAAGTAATCTGGTCAATTGCCTCAAACCTTGTCTCCGCTGTGGTTGTTGAAGCAAGGACATAGCCAATATAGGTAACCCCCATAATCTTTCTCTGTACCGTCGTGTAAGGCATGAGAACCATGTCATCCTGATCCTGGCCTGTTGGTGATTGACCTTTGGCGCTCAGTACCCCAATTACCCTGAAGGGTACGTTATGCACGCGAACCCATTTGTCAACGGGGTCTAATGTCCCAAAAAGGTTGGTTACCACGGTTTGCCCCAGTACGCAGACCTTTGCCATAATATTTACATCCTGCTGAGTGATAAACCTCCCGGCTTCCAGCGGCCAGTTCCGTATAATCTGATAATCTTGTCCCGCCCCCGACACCCCGGTTGTCCAATTCATATTACCGTAAACAACCTGAGTGGTAGTCCTGACACCAGGCGAAACGTAATTAACCGCACTGCATTCTTTTCCCATAGCAACAGCGTCTTCTGCCGTTAAGGTGATCGTTCCCGTGGTACCCCGGGAAGCGGCATGTGTGATGCTGACGGGGATAATGATGAGGACATTTGTCCCTAAACTCTCCAACTGTTTTTCGACAAAGGCCTTGGCTCCCTGCCCTATACTTACCATAACAATTACGGCGCCAACACCAATAACAATACCAAGGATAGTCAACGAGGAGCGCAACTTATTCCTCATAATTGCGCGTAAAGCTATTTTTAGAAGCGCTGACATGGTTACGAAATATCTTCTTTAAAAATTACGGTAACAATTTACGGGGTTATTTCATAAAGATGCCTGTGCCTGAGACACCGGTGCGCTGGAAGCTTGAGAAGGCGTATCACTTAGCACCTTGCCATCTTTGAGAACAATCACCCTGCGGGCGTATTGTGCAATATCCGTTTCATGGGTAACGAGCACGATGGTAATACCCAGGTTGTGGTTGAGATCGGTGAGTACACTCATGACATCCTTGCTGGTAGCGCTATCCAGGTTTCCCGTCGGTTCGTCGGCAAGGAGCAGGGTGGGATTATTAACGACGGCCCGTGCAATAGCAACACGCTGCTGTTGCCCACCGGATAACTGATTGGGATAATGTTTTTGAAGCCCTTCCAGACCCAGAGTCCGCATTATTTGATAGATCCTTTCCAGATCGTTTTTGGATATCCTCTTGCTATAGATAAGAGGTAGTTCGATATTCTCCACTACCGTAGTCCGGCTGAGCAGGTTAAAACTCTGAAACACAAATCCTAGTTTCTTGTTGCGAATTTCGGCCAATTCATTTTTTGAAAACCGGGAAACTTCGACACCTTCCAGATAATATTTCCCCCGGGTAGGACTATCAAGACATCCGAGTATATGCATCAGAGTAGACTTGCCAGACCCCGACGCCCCCATAATAGCAACAAATTCCCCTTTTTTCATCGTCAGAGATATACCGTTTAAGGCTGCGACCTTAACCTCCTCCATCTCATATATCTTATAAACATCCGCCAACACTATGATATCATTCATGATTTAATAACGGGCCCTGCCCCATGGAACTTTTTGCTGGCCTTTTTCAACTGTCCTGGGAAGTATTTCTCCAATCACAACCTCCTGACCTTCTTTTATATCGCCTTCTAAGATTTCCGTAAAACTATCATTACCTATTCCCAGTTTTACAGCAACGTGCTTTAGTTTTTCTTTGTCCAGCACCCAAATATGTGAGGTAGTTTTCTTTACAAATTTTTTGTCAGCAAGTGACTTTTGGCCTATTTCGCCTTTTAAGATTTCCGAAGGGGTGTACCGCAACGCAGCATTTGGAATCCGCAAGACGCCTTCTTCTTTAGCCACCAAAACGGAGGTATTTGCCGTCATTCCGGGCTTGAGCTTGAGGGATGAATTATCGACATTGATTATCGTATCGTATGTCACAACATTTTGAAAGATAATGGGTGCCAAACGGATCTCGGCAACCTTGCCCTCAAAAAAATCCTCTGAAAATGCATCTACCGTAAATTTTGCATCCTGTCCTACCTTAACCATGCCGATATCGGCTTCATCAATATTCGTGTTGACCTGCATGTGAACCAGATCTTCGGCAATATTAAAGAGTACGGGGGTTTGAAAGCTGGATACAACGGTTTGTCCTACATCCACATTTCTGGAGATCACAATACCGTTTAAGGGAGAAAAAATTACCGTATGCTCTAAATCTGTTTTTGCAATTTCCAGGGCTGCTTTGGCCTGTAATACCTGTGCCTCTGCTAGTTTTACATCGGCTAAGCCTGCCTGATATATTGTCCGGGCAGAATCAAGTTCCTCAATAGAGATTACTTTTTTAGCAAACAATTTTTTTGAACGGTGGTAATTTCTCCGGTTGTTTTTAGAGTTCACTTTAGCTTTTTCAAGGGAAGCGATGGCCGTAGCAAGGGTTGCTTCTGCCTTTTTCACCTGATGTTCGTAAGGGATGGGGTCAATTTGAGCAACGACCTGCCCCGTCTTAACTTCAGAATTGTAGTCGGCATACAATTTTGCTATAAGACCAGTAACCTGACTACCAATGATTACGGTTCTTACAGGGTTTATGGTGCCGGTTGCCGTAACATATTTCGTGATAGTGCCGCGGTCAATCTTTTCCGTTTTGTACTGTATGGATTCTGTTTTACTAAGAAAATAGATTGATGCGACAATAATAGCAATAAGACACGGAACACCAATAAAGAAATATTTGTTCATAGTGTGAATAAAGATAATAAAATCTGCGCGTTATAGCAATGACATTTTTGAAAGTCGTTGTTTCAGGCAATTGGCCTTGACAGATAGTGATTCAACTATATAATTCCGAATGAAATAAAGAAGATAAGATCCTCCTGAAGGGCTGTCGGTGATTAAAAAAAGTACGTATGAGGAACAGATACACGGAGCGTTATGTCTGATCGATTGAGACAACTGTCTTTCGCCAGCCTGATCATTCCTTTTCTGTCGATTGCCGGTTGCTCCACTTCAAGCGTTTTCACCTCTTACACAACCATAATGAACCCCCTGATTGACGGGGTCAAGGTACGCAAATGTGATCATGCGCTTAACGTTCTCAAGAAACACCGGAAAGGCAAGGACAAAATTCTTTATCTCATGGAGCGTGGCCGTATTGCGCAGCTTAAGGATGACCTGGATATGAGTATAAAGGATTATGAGGCAGCAATAGAGGCCGTTCGGCATATGGAAGACAAAGCCATCATAAGCGCTTCGGATATTGGAGCGCAGGCATCCACATTTATCATGAACGATAACACGATTCCTTATAAGGGAGAAGGATATGAAAAGGTATTCTTGTATCAATTTCAGGCATTCAATTATCTGGCAAAAAAAGATATAGAAGGTGCTGGCGTTGAGGTTAGGCGCGCCAATCTCGAGCAGAATTTAGCGCTTGAAATGCATGAAAAAGAGGTGCAAAAGGCGGAAGAAAAAGCCAGGGAAAAAAGTATTGAGATGGGACAGGCTTACGCTAGCCTTGATTCTGCATACCGCACTATGGACGATGTGGCCGGTAAGGTAAAGAGCTCTTTCCAGAATGCGTATACCTTCTATTTGTCAGGAATAGTCTATGAGTTACTTAATCTGCCCAATGATGCATACATTGACTACAAAAAGGCCCTTCAGATTTTTCCGAACAATACTTATTTGCAACGCGATGTGTTGCGTCTGGCCAAAGGCCTCGGAATGAATCAGGAGTTGAAAGATTATGCCTCCATATTTCATATGACCAGGGATGCAGATGAAGATGGCAGGGGAGTTGAAAAAGCCGGAGAATTGATTGTTTTCTTCGAGAATGGGTTAGCCCCGCAAAAAAAAGAAATTAAAGTTCCCCTTCCCACTCCCTACGGGTTTTTGGCTGTTGCATTTCCCGTGTACACGGAAAAATGGTCTGGCATAGAGCCACTTTCTCTGTTTGAACCTGCGAACAAAAGCGTTTTTAGTGAGACAGAGCCTCTTTGTTATGTGCAGGCGCTGGCGGTAAAATCTCTGAAGGAAAAGATACCCGGGATGGTTGTCAGGCATCTCCTCAGATCTGCAGCTAAGGCGGCGTTCCAGATTGAGGCTAGAGATACCGCCGGAATTGCAGGAATGATATTTTCTTCGTTCTATAACGTTATTTCTGAAAAAGCCGATTTGAGAAGCTGGCTGACCTTGCCGCGTGATGTACAGATTATGCGTAATTACCTTTCTGCAGGAATACATCATTTGCGTATAGAGCATAAGGCATCGGGGGCATTCTCAGATGTGGATGTTTCCATTAACCAGGATGGGAAAACGATACTCAGGGTTATACGGGTAGGTTCTGTATTTTATATTACAACGATAGCTTTTTAAGAGATGAAACGATAAGAAAGGATGGAAGTGCCATGTCTGACCGTATTATAAAAAAAGCGCGGGATACCAAGTTGAGATATCTATGGATTGCAGTAGGTTTGATGGTATTGCCATGTGCCGGTTGTTCTACTGCGGTTATAGAAGGATCGGCGTCTGCAGTCTCCCGGCAGGATGGACAAACGGTTGTTAAAAACCAGATAAGGACAGATAATGATCGTATGGAGGGCCGCCTCCAAATCACGGATCTGAAGGCAGATTTTGCGGGGAACTTGCTCAGGGCACATGTTTCTTTGCTCAATAAGAATAATAATACCGGGAATTTCCAGTTTAAGTTTTCATGGTTTGACGAGAATGGAAATGAAATTGATTCTGACACCGATGCGTGGACACCGCTTATTTTGTATGGGAACGAGTCCAGGTCGTTACAAGCGATTGCCCCTGCGCCAAGCGTTAAAGAATTTAAGATAAAGATTCGGGAGTTATCCATGGAGTAGAACGGAAAGGGACAATCTTTTCGATGTCCAGGCCTTTCGGGGATTGTTATGACATCTTTTAACAAAATGATGAATCAGGCTGACCCTGGCAGGGCTGACTCATGAATTTCATATTTTGGAGTTTGTCTTTTTCGGTTTATTCGGGTCGGACATAATGAGAAGGAATTTTATCATAAGGAGGATACAGAGAATGAATGGGTTAAAGAAGATGATTTATGGTTTGTGCTTTGTGGTGGGTGCAGGATGCGCTACGAGCGTAAAGTATGAGGATGCAACAAAGGTTGAAACAACGACTGCTGATTTTGGTTCAACGGATTTACAACAGATTGCCAACAAAATGGTTGATTCTCTCCTTTCCTTTCCTCCAATTATACAAACGACAACCGAACGGAGTCCGATCATTTTTGTAGACACCATAAAAAACAAAACCCTGGAACACATCGATACCGAATCTATTACAGATTCTATCAGAACGAAGATATTGCGTTCAGGCAAGTTTCGTTTTGTTGACATGACAAAGGTGGAAGCTGCGAAGAAGCAGTTTGAATTCCAAAACGAAAGCGGTATGGTGAATCAAGCCACAGCAGCAGCCTTTGGCCGTAACATTGGGGCAGAATACATGCTGTACGGCAATTTTGCAAGTATTGTAAAGAAGTCCGATAACGTGAAAGACGTCTATTATAAATTTACCCTCAACCTTATGAAGCTGGAAACGGGAATTATCGAATGGGCTGACGAAAAAGAGATACGAAAAATTTCAAAACGCAGTTTGTTCGGCTGGTAGAGATACACAGCAACGGACAATACCGCAAGCGGTCTCTTTCTGAAAGGCGGTTCCGGATAGTTATTTAAGATCAACGATAAGGCCATCAAAGGCGAATTCTACACCTGCGGGAAGTTTATTGTTGTCCTCTTCGTGCTCGATATCATGGCACATATGGGTAAAGTATGCCCTCTGTGGTTTCAGTTGTTTGACGATGCGTAACGCCTGTTCGATACTAAAGTGTTTTATATGCGGTATATAACGAAGCGCACCTAAGACAAGAACGTCGAGGTCTTTTAATTTTTCCAGGGACACATCGGGAATATCGCTGGCATCTGTAATATAAGCAAATTTGTCAAAACGGTAACCCGTTACTTCCCCCTCACCATGCACGGCTTCGATTGGTATAATCGGAAGACCTTCTACAGTCATATTATCGTTGATGTTCATCAAAGAAAACCTGGGTTTTGAGCCGCCGGGTTCGAAATGATTATTAAATACATAGGCAAATGTGCTGCGTATGGTATCAAGAGTTTTTGAAGTGCCATAAATGGGAATATCCCTATGCTGAACGATATTGAATCTTCGTAAATCGTCGAGTCCGAAAATATGGTCTGCGTGGGGGTGGGTAATGAATACGGCGTCCAGTCTCGTTACCTTATGGGTAATACACTGAAGCCTCAGTTCCGGGGTAGCATCAATAAGGATATTACGCCCGTTCGCACTCACCAATACGGATGTGCGCATTCGT
This sequence comes from Candidatus Brocadia sapporoensis, assembly GCF_001753675.2. GTDB lineage: Bacteria > Planctomycetota > Brocadiia > Brocadiales > Brocadiaceae > Brocadia > Brocadia sapporoensis. The sequence goes on from NZ_MJUW02000029.1 coordinate 16,341, forward strand.
TTATTTTTAGGATTTTCAGAGGTACAAACCTTACAATCGCAGGCTATCATAGGAACTCCGTGCGAAGTGCCGGTTCCCAGAAAAGTTACCTTCATAAACGCTTATCACCCCCCGTGGTGGATTGAATGATATCCTGGTAAGCCAAAATTCCATACAGAAACAATTCCAGCGATTTTTTCTCCTGTACTCTGTTGTCCAATTTCTGATACCATTATAGGGAAATATTTATTGAGATTGCAAGGAAACTTTCAAGGATCGGTAAGGCATTATGCGGCATAAATTCGTTCCTCTCTGGATAATAGGTTTCTTTTTTGTTCTTTGCCATGATGCAATCGCTATTTATTATAATTTGTCTGATGAACAAATCAAACAGGCTATTGAATATGGCGAAAAGAACAACAATTTAGACTATATGACTTTCTTGGGTGAGTGGGTAGTGATATCGCAGGAGGGATACGAATGGGCTGCCTTAAATACCAAATTTAACCTATTGGCTTATGAAGCAAAGCAGGCATCTCTGTCTGCCAGGAAATTAACAGAAGCACAAATTTATCATTCCTTTCTGAAGACAGAGGATATCTTATCCTTTCATGTTGTGTTGTATGGCAATTCACCTGATTTCTCCAAGGATTATCACGCGGTATTATTGTATAAAAACAAACCCATTCAGCCGGTCAACGAACAAAATGACACCCATGCCAGACTTGCCAATTTTGGAATCAGATTAGCAGCGGGCTATCGTGCCACTTGCCGGTATGACTTTCCGGATTACTATGTAGAACCTGATGAAGAGGTAATTTTGATAATCCTGAGCCCATTGAACAAAGAACGAAGATTTGTCTTTCATCTTAAGGAGATGCGATGAAAATAGGATTTCAGCAAACCTCTCCGCTTTTTGGGAAAAAAGAGGAGAATGTCGATAAAGCCGTGGCAGCGATACAATCGCTGAATGCCGACCTTGTCGTCCTGCCGGAATTATTTAATACCGGTTATCAGTTCACCTCAAGGGAAGAGGCTTTTGCCTTGTCAGAGAACGTTCCTGAAGGGCAAACGACACGTGCCTTGATGGCTCTTTCAAGGGAAAAGGGTGTTTATATTGTTGCCGGCCTGGCGGAACAGGAAAAAGGGCATTGTTACAATTCTTCTCTCCTGGTAGGGCCACAGGGGTTCATTGGCTGCTACAGGAAATTACACCTTTTTTATCATGAGAAACAGTGGTTTGAGCCAGGAAACAGGGAGTTAGCGGTGTATGATATCGGGAAAGCGCGGGTTGGTATCATGATCTGTTTTGACTGGTTTTTCCCCGAAGTTGCACGAGATCTGGCCGTAAAAGGGGCTGATATTATCTGTCATCCCGCAAACCTTGTCCTTCCCTACTGTCCGCAGGCCATGATAACGCGATGTATTGAAAACAGGGTCTTTGCTGTCACTGCAAACCGCATTGGATCGGAGAGCCGTTCCGGGGAAACGCTCGCGTTTATTGGTACCAGCCAGATTATAGGGGCAAAAGGGGAAATCCTCTACCGCGCCTCACCGGACCGGGTTGAGGCAATGGTTGTAGAAATCGATCCCGCTGTTGCCCGCGATAAAAACGTAACCCCTGAGAATCATCTCTTAAACGACCGGCGGTTTCAGGTTGTTTCTTCCTGCACATAGGGCATTACACCGGTAACTATCTTCCTCCCGGGAAGTCTGGATTTTCCTGATACTTTTCAAGCGCATAGCGTATGAATAATCGTTGACATTAATAACTGGAAAGGTAAAATACACTACTTTGATACATTATCAAGAGCTGAAGGAGCTTCGCAATGCAGAAAAGCAAGGGCATTACCATTCAACGCCATATTATTGAACAGGAGAGGTTATTTCCACAGGCCACTGGTGATTTTACCGGGCTATTATGGGATTTATCGATTGCAGCAAAAATTATTTCCCGTGAGGTAAATAAGGCAGGCCTCGCGGAAATATTAGGTCTCACGGGTGGGGTAAATATTCACGGTGAAGCGGTTAAAAAGCTGGATGTGTATGCCAATGAAAGAATTTGTAAGTCTATGGAGCACGGAGGCCATCTCTGCATTATGGCATCAGAGGAAAACGAAGATGTTGTTCCTGTTCCTGACGAGTTTCCCAAGGGTAAATACGTATTGATGTTTGATCCGTTAGACGGTTCTTCGAATATCGATGCAAACGTGAGTGTCGGAACCATATTTTCTATTTATCGAAGGAAGACAACCGGCAAAGAGGCTACGGTTGATGATTGCCTGAGAAAAGGGACAGAGCAGGTTGCTGCCGGGTATATTGTGTATGGTTCGAGTACCATGATGGTATATACAACGGGACACGGGGTTTATGGTTTCACGTTAGACCCCAGTATTGGAGAGTTTTTGCTTTCTCATGAGAAGATAAAAATTCCTCCAAAGGGTAAGATATACAGTATTAACGAGGGAAATACCTATGTGTGGGATGAAGGGACGCGGAGGTACGTCAGTTATCTGAAAGAAAATGATTCATTAACCGGCAGGCCTTACTCGCTGAGATATATTGGGTCGCTGGTGGCAGATTTCCATAGAAATCTTCTCTACGGCGGGATATTCCTGTATCCGGCGGATTATAAAGACCCGGGAAAACCAAAACCAAAGTTACGATTGCTGTATGAGGCGAATCCGCTTGCATTCATTGTTGAACAAGCCGGCGGTATGGCATCAACGGGAAGAGAACGAATCATGGATATCCAGGCAACCGAACTTCATCAAAAGGTGCCACTCGTCATTGGGAGCAAGGAAGATGTGTTAACCTACGAAAAGTTTTTTAGTCAAAAGGGAAAATAAGAGGAGTTGATAACACATGCTGTATCATGCGAAAGGAGATTGGGGCTCGGTAAAGAAGGAAAAATAGCCGATGCCGCGGGCAATCCAATTAACGCAACAATTTCAATACAAATCAATTAAAAAAATGAAAAGGATGTGTATGGAAAAATGGTATTTGTCGCCAAGGATTATTTTGTTTTTTACCATATCGCTTGTATCTCTTAACACCGCTTTTCCCGAAGGAGACGTTCCCTTAATTCTGCCAGGGCATTTAACCAAAATGACAGGTAAAACGGAAAAGAGCAATAGAATAGAAAAAAAGATCAGCAGCTTGTTGCAGATGCAGGTTCAACTAAGAAAAAGCAATATAGAGCAGCCCAGGCCTGAGAGATTAAGCGCCATGCAAAGGATGGGAATGAAGACCGCAGCGGATAAAATGGACCGGCAACGAGTTTTTATTCATGCAAAAAGAAAATTAAGCGCCTCGAAGGTTGCATCTCTGGAGAAAATAGGGGTGATCGTATATGAGGATTCGTGGATACCGCCTCTTGGGAATCATCCCACAGGCTATGTCATTGCCAGTATGCCGGTAGATCGCCTGTACGATCTGGCGGCAAAAAGTTATGTCGTCAGGCTCGAGACGGCAGAGCGGATCCTAACGCCTAAAAATGATAAGGCGGCAAAGAGTATTCGCGCAGACAATGTCTGGGATGACTATGGATACGATGGCAGCTCCATTAGAATTGCGGTACTGGATTCCGGACTGGACACAACGCATAACGACATCCCCACGCCGGTAGTGATTAAAGATTATTCAGATTATCCCACATTGGACGACACCATTGACAATCAGGTGACACCCCACGGCACCCACGTTACAGGCAGCGTTGTGGGACGTGGCACACAGTCCGATGGAAAATACAAAGGGATGGCCTTTGGTGCAGATCTGATTTTTTTGAAGATTGGAAATGATACCGACGGAAGCGCCTCTGATGGCGCTATTATTGCCGCTATAAAGGCATCTGTAGACACCTATAATGCCGATATCATCACCATGAGTTATGGTGGTTTTGACACCTATCATGACGGTTCTGATGAAATGTGTCAGGCAGTTGATTATGCCTTTAATGAGGGGGCATTACTGTTTATGTCGGCGGGAAACGATGGCGATAGCAAAATTCATTATTCAGGGACGGTTGCTGCTCACAAGAAGACACAATTTATTCCGGTCGAGCTGGGCCCTGGATGGAGAATACTCTATTTTTATCTCAACTGGTTTGATAGTCTGGGTGAAAGCAGGGATCTTGATTTAAGCCTGTACGATGTGAACAAAAAGGAATTATCTCCAGCTAATATTACCAAGGATCGGGAAGGAGAAAGCCCGAGGGGCACTGAGGCATTATTGACTTACTATAATTATTACATTTATATTTACGAACATGCCACCTATTATTTGAAAGTAGTGAACAATTCAGATCATCGTCAGTTTTTTCACATCTATTCTTTTGACGGTTATACGACCTTTAAAAATGCAGATCCTCTCTACACTGTTGGATCGCCAGCAATAGCGGATAATGCAATTGCCGTTGCATCGTATGTGACACGGCCAAAATGGAAGAATTACAAAGGACAGACTTTTCGCTATAGTAAAGATAAGACTGCCGGTAAAATTTCTTCATTCAGCAGCCGTGGACCGAGAATTGACGGAGCGAAAAAACCTGACATTGCCGCCCCAGGGCAGGGAGTTATTTCCGCAAGGGATAAGATTATTTCCTGGCCGGGAGAATATGATTACCTTGTAATAGATAACGACGGAATTAATGACGGTTATGGTCCTGCGGACTATCTGTGCCTTCAAGGCACAAGCATGGCTACCCCTATTGCGGCTGGAGCATCTGCATTGTTGATGCAGGCGAATCCTTCATTGAAGGGAGATCCGACTAGCGTTCGAAATATCTTATTTCAAACTGCAAGCAATAAAGGGAAACAGACGAACAAGAATGGATACGGCAAGCTGAATGTGCTGTCCGCTCTGAACTTTATCAATAGCATGACTCCTGCTCCTGTTCTTACACCTGCGACAACTCCTTCGCCTACTCCTTCGCCCACACTATCTCCTTCCCCCACGCCGACTCCATAGCTGGCTTCGGTACTGAGGACAATGGAATGGCGGATTTTTCCGTCAAATTATATCTTCGGCTACAGGGTGGCACTGACAAACTTTGTTTGTCAGTGTGATATTCCAAAATCCGTGTGCATATTCAAACAACATGGACAAACACGTTTGTCCATGCCACCCTGTAGCTCGCTTAAATAAAATGAAACTTTCTATACAATCAAGATGGTAAAGAGCTAAAGGATGTAAGTGGCAGTGTTGTTGCCGCTGCCGGAATGTGCCTCATAGATGCAATGGTTTATGACGATAAATTTTTCACGAGAGATTTTTAAATCGTTCTCTCACCTCACTCATCTTCCCACAGGTCATCTTTCCCTCTGGACATTTGTCGTTTACACAGCCTGGACCTGCATCTTTAAAGATGTGCGGGGAAACTTTTTTTACCTGTCTGAGCATCTCTGTTGCCATGTTTCTTATCTCCCACTGCGCACGGTTGCAGCAACGCATCCGGAAAAAGTGTAGCAGTTCGCGTGCGTTCATGGTGATAAGGATCTTGGTTTCTGCAGCATTAGGTAATAAAAAGCGGGCATCTTCAAATGCGCCCTCTCCCTGATCTTCAAGCGCTTCTGCCAGCTCGTCATACCATTGCTGTATAATATGCATCTTTTCAATAAACCATGATTTTTTACCAGCTTTTTCGATGCCCGGCGGAACAACAAAATGAAACCCCACACCATCCTTGCTCTGTTGCCCGACGTATCGCTGGCTCTGCTGGGAATAAGAGGCTAAACGATGCCGTACTATTTGGTGAGAGCAAGAGCGGGAAATGCCTTCTACACCAAACGTAAAGATAGCATGTTCGATGGGCGAGAGATGCCGCATGTCAATTAACTTATCGATAAAGGCTGACTGATTTTTATTTTCAATCTGTTTCTTTAAATTGTCAATAGATACAGGGCTATAACAGAGTTTGGCTGCCTGGGCAGCTATTTCTTCCGGGTCGGGTGTGTAGCGTAACAATATTACCTGCAATTTGGATTCTGGCATAATATTTCCTTTTCAGGAATTCCAACGGAGTGACATGATACATCGTGCCCTTATGGACTAAAATTCAATACCCTCTTGGGCATTGATTCCCCTTTTGTAATGATGTTTGATCTCCCGCATTTCAGTGACCGTGTCAGCCATTTCTATGACTTTTTCATGAGCGTTGCGCCCGGTAAGGATTACGGTAAGCCTTTTGGGTCGTTCTTTTAATACGGAAATTACCTCCTCAACAGATACGAGTCCATGGTAGATCATGTTATTAATTTCATCAAGGATGATGATATCATAAAAATCAGAAAAGATCTCCTGTTTTGCACGGTCCCAGGATACCTGTGCATTTTCAATGGTTGCCTTAGAATGCTCCTCTTTCCGTGTTCTGATAAATCCCTGTCCCAACTGGACGATTTTGAAATCAGGCTCAAGTCGTTTTACGGCAGCGCATTCTCCGGTAGGCCATGGTCCCTTAAAAAACTGAAGCATGAGCACCTTCATGCCATGTCCGGCCGCCCGAAGACCAAGTCCAAGTGCCGCAGTAGTCTTGCCTTTTCCTTCACCCGTATTTACGAGAATGAGCCCTTCGTTCATATGTTTTCCCTTCCTGGATTCAATCGCGGAGATACCAGTAAAAGATTATATTAATCAGGAATGAAAGTCAAGGATATTGGATATCGATGATTTGCCGGGACGTCTAAAATAGATTGACAATTGATTGTGGAATACGTAATATCAATCCATTGCTTGGAAACGGTGATAGACGTTTTCTTGTTCAGAAAAGGGAGAATGCGTTTTAATGAAAGGGGTTGTTTATGTCGGAAATCAAGGAAAGCGAGCTGCCAGGAATCGGGAAAAAATTTACCCTGGAATTGGATTCAGGCGATAAATTGGTTGTTGTAATTCATTCTTCAGGCGAGAGAGAGGTATTTAAATTTATTCAGGACAACGACGAACCAGCCTCTGTTACCACACTCGCGGATGAAGAGGCACGTCAGATTGGCGCTATACTCTCCGGAACATACTTTCAGCCGGTTATTGAAGAAGCGCAGAAGTTGACGATGAAGAATGCAACGATGGAATGGATAAAGATTGCACCCGATTCAGCGCTAGCCAATAAAAGAATTGAAGAGTTAGATATACGAAAAAAAACGGGGGTGTCCATTACCACCATTATCAGGGGTGAATCGGTGATACCGAATCCCCATTCCGGCGAAATCATTAAACCGCAGGATACCATTATTATCATAGGAGGCAACGATCAGATAAAAAATTTTATATCCACCTTTGAAATCAAACATCGCTTAGAAAATGATCGTCAATGAAAGTGTATTGTCACTAGGCATTTCCCTTATTGCCCTATTTTTTGCCGGTTTTCTGGCTACCAAGGTCAACCAGTCCCTGACGGCTGTGTTTATTGTGGTGGGCATGATCCTTCAGAATTTTTTTCCTGTCACGATCATCACAGAATTTATTGCTACTCTGGGTATCATTTTTATGCTCTTTATGTTCGGGCTTGAGTTTTCGGTTGGCAGTTTGGTAAATAACCAACGGAAGATATTTTTTAATGGAGTTTATGACCTGCTTTTTAACTTTCCCCTTGGCATGTTTCTTGGCTGGATATTAGGGTATGATTTAATCCAAACCCTTTTGTTTGCAGGGATTATTTATGTGACGAGTTCTGTAATTGTAGCTAAATCGATCATTGATTTGAAACGTTCAGCAAATCCGGAAACGGAATATATCCTTAATATCCTGATTTTTGAAGATATGTTTATTGCTGCGTTTCTTGCATGTATTGTCGGTGTTGTCAATTACGGACACATAGATACAAAGGGAATGCTTCTTGTAATGCTGAAGACCGCAGCATTCTTTTTATTCTTTATTATACTTTCCAGGACTGCAAAAAAAATTATTGATAAGGTTGTTGATATTGAACATACGGAATTATTCATCATTCTAATTCTATCGATTATTGTGCTTTCCGCAGGTGCGGCATCTCAAATAGGACTTTCTGAGGCAATTGGGGCGTTTCTTGCCGGACTCTTGCTATCAGAAACAAGGCAACGACACAGGATCTCAGAGGCAATCAAACCTTTTCAACAATTCTCTACGGCAATTTTTTTTGTCACATTCGGAATGTCCATTGACTATAAACATGCGGGAAGCCTCATCCCTATCGGGATATTTATCTTTGTCGTTTCTTCCTTCAGTAAGGTTTTTGGAGGTTATTTTGTCGGTAAGAAATATGCATTGAGTAAAAGGGCTTGTTTAAGACTTGGTTTCAGCCTTATTCCCCGGGGGGAGTTTTCCATCATTCTGGCAGGTACGATTGCGATGAACACCAACGTGCCGTATCCTGTAAAATCGCTTACCGGTGTCTATGTTTTGCTCAGCGCTATCCTCGGTAGTATCCTGATGAAAGAATCCGACTGGTTTGTTAAGAACTTCTTTGAAAGCAAAGGGAAGGAATTTCAACCATTGGGTAGGCACTCTGCAAAGGATTAAACCTGGATAGAGAAACGAGAAACTACGATGAATGATTGAAAGCTTATGGGCGGACTTTCTTTCCTATTTTATGTTTCAGAGACATAAGGAGCTCTCTTGCCATAAGCCATTTGTCTTCAAGCGCCCACATATGAAACGGGAGCACACACCCACATCGAAGGCAGTCTGCCAGCGGACCCATCATACAGGGCTTTTTGATCTGACCCTGCGGATCAAAACAAAAAGACATCTTTTTGAAGATGCAATTCCTTGTAATCTCTTTACATCTGTCAGACTTCATAAGTTTGAGAATAAGGCTTGGTACACCGATAAAATCACCGTATTTTTCTTCTTTGAGTCTCAGCAGGGTATCTAATATTTCATCACGTAATTGCCATCCCGGCCAAAGACTATCGTTCTTCAATCCTTTTATCGGAGTATGTATTTGAAATAGACATCCACGAACGCCCCGGTCTTTCCATTCTTCAATAAAATACTCGATATCCTGATAATTCATCTTATTAACTACCATAGAAACATGAATCTTGAGTTCTGGTCTGTTTGCATTTTTTTTTATCTTATCATAGCAGCCCTTTCCCCGGATGGCATCGTGCATGTCCTTCCTGCCATCCACCGATATATAGAAATTTACATCAGGCCAGTTAGGCAATTCAATCGTACCATTGGTAGCTACCAGGTTTGACTTGAAATATCTCATCCCTCGTTCGATAAGATCTTTTCTTAGGAGCGGTTCGCCTCCAATCCAGGAACATTGATAGAACGGGAAATCGGTCTCCTTCAAACTCTCGAGTTTTTCAATCCATTCATTATCGGTAAGCTCAGGCTTTTCTTCGTAGTCGTGTGCATAGAAGTAGCAATGTTTACAACGCAGATTACAACGGTTGGTAATGTCAATTGAGCCAATTGCACCTTTCGGTTTACCAAAAAGGTCAAACCTGGCGAGATCATATAATTTAAAGAAAAACTTCGTTCTCTCCTTGCCAATTCTTTGGCAGGAGTAATCAAATACCTTATCTCTGAATGTCCGTTTTGGACCTGTCTGTTTATTTTCTATGGTCGTAATCATTTTACATCAGAAAAATCGATTTTAAATTTTTTCTCGTCATTTCCTGCCTTGACAATAATGGCGGTACTCGCTTTTGGATTGATTTTGTCATAGGAAAAGATGCCAATTACGCCCTGCCTTTTATCTTTATACTTCATGCCAAACTCGGTTTTTTGCGGCAGAATATTATTGGTCCCCTGTATAAGCATAATCTGAACATCCTCCGGGGTTTGAACGTTATCTTCTGGAATACTCACAATCACATTGAATGTCTTTGATGTTTCAATCTCTTTTAAATCCTGTAGTGTAAGGGTTTCGTTTTTTAGCGCCCTCATAGCAGAATTCACGGCAATCCTCATATATTTGCTCATAATGAATCCTCCGTTTCCGCCGGGATATTCACCAAAGCAGGCAGATTTTCCTATAGGACTTTCAAAAATCTCCTTCCCTTTGTATTGTGCGCCATACACATTCGCTTCTTTAACCTGTTCTTGCGTTAACTGAATATCAAATGCATGAGACCGTGCAGGCACCCCGCATAGAGTAACAACGACTATTCCCAGCCACCATATATTGAATTTCATAATACGGCCTCTTACATAAATAATGTTTATCAATTTTTAATGCGTTATCGTCATTTTATTGCGGAGAAATTGATTTTATATTTTCTCTGACGATCCCCGGTCTTTATAATGATTTCTGTTTTTACCCCAGGATTTAGTTTTTCATATTGGAAAAAGCAAACGACATCCTGAACTACGCGTTTTTCTTTGCCAAATTCATACTTGAGCGGTAGTATCGTATTTGATTCTTGTACGAGAAACACTTCAACATCTTCAGGGTTCTCAACAATCTCTGAAACATCAACAACAAGTTTCATGGCCGTAGATTTCTCGATTTCTCTAATTTCATCTGAAGTCATACGCATATTATTCGCTGCCTGCATGGATGAGGTAACTGCAATTTCAATATATTTACTTAAAACCAGTCCTCCATCTCCTTTTGGGTATTCACCAAAGCAGGCTGATTTTACAACAGGACTGTTAAAAATTTCCTTCCCTTTATATTTTGCACCATACTCTTTTGCCTCTTCAATCTGTTCTTGTGTTAATTGTATATCGAATGCACCACTCAACGCCGGCATTCCCGATATGACAAAAACGAGTATGGGAAGATACCATTTCGCAAATTGCATACAATACCCTCCGACAAATAAATTTGATTTGCTACTATCCTTTGAATTTATAAAAGTGGAGCAATTAATCCTCGAACATTTTCAGCGTTTTGCCTGTAATTGTGCTGATTTTTTTCCCGAGGTTTTTCATTTCTTTGATTCCGCCGCGACGGGAAGACTCACCAATTTCATCGACTAATATTTTTTCTCCATTTGCTAAATTTAATAATACGAGGTATCGCACATAATCGTTCGGTATTGATTCTTTAATCTCTTTTGTAACCTCTACATTTTTTATCTTAGAAAAGGAAAAACTATCTTCGTCATCAAAAAAAAGTGTCCTTCTCACCTTTGTTGTCACCTGTTCTGTCTTTCCATCAATGGTAATTATTTTGAAAAAGGAACTTAAAACAAGCTTGTTCGTAGCATGCTTTTTTAGCGCCATTGATTTCATATACCTCCTTTCTCAATACCTGTGAATACTATGGAATAAATTCCTTGCTCCTTATCGGAGGGAATATATCACATACGATTGAGATAGTCAAAATTATTATTTTTTACCAATTCATTCCATCTGCTTGCGTTCAAAGACCTTAAAAACATAGTAACACGCAGTAAAGATAATATACCAGTAACTATTCAGCGTACTTTCGCTCACAAACCCTATGAGTGAACAAAATATTGATTCTGTAATCCCGAAGGGA
>NZ_MJUW02000088.1 GCF_001753675.2 Candidatus Brocadia sapporoensis
AATCTCAAAGAACAACAGAGACGCTCTTTCGCAATTCCCTAACCGGACAATGCTGCATCCAAATCATAATTTTGTATTTTCGTATGAAAAAGTACATGAACTACTCAGGGAGAGCTTGTTTTCCTTGTATCATCTTATTCCATTGCGGGTCTTATTCCCAATTTCGGCATCTTTTGTAAGAGAGGTTCTTGAATATCTATTAAAAGTTCCCTCGCCTTTACCTTTGTGCATAATGACCGCTTCTGACATGTCCCACACTCCCTCCCCTTTTAAACCTTATGATTCCACTGACGGCTCTCAGTCTTCTTTGTTCTGGTCTTCCAATACATTAACCGCTTCCCTTCCGGACATACTAAGGTGTACCCCATTGTCCAGACAATGGGGTACACCTTAGGTCTTTGGGTATTACTGTTTCGACATAATCTAAAAACGCCTCGGAAGTAAATCCCATCAGGGGTTTCTGGAATTCATGAGACGGCTTAAATTTAACTATATGATTGATTCTCCTCGGTCGAGTTTCCTCTGGTGAGGGAAATAATGATACGGTCGGGTTGCTAAGTATAAATGGGGCGACTCGGTGAAAAAGATTAACTGCTCCGTTTGGGTTTGCTGGGGAGATTTCATTGCGTTTTATTAAATCATAGAATGTCTGCTTTGCAACTGCATTGACTCATTTTTTATGGTTTTATAAAAAAACCAGAACGCTACATTCTCGGATAGCCTGATAATACATAAACCTTTATCTATTTCCAGTAGGTATCCCAGCGCTTGTTTACTTTGTCAATTATTTCATCCGGCATAACAAGTGGTAAAGGATAACCCGTCTTCCAGGTGGCATCAATACCCATTTTCCCTCTGAATATAGGGCTGACACCCACTAATTTTTCTTGAGTAAATACAATATCCCGTTCGGCATCGAATCGGGTGAATATTCCCCAGATAGTTTGTTCCAGATCATGAATATTAACGTCAGGGCTAACTGCTGCGATAATTTTCGGCCCAATAATTTCTGGAGATTTTGTTAATTTTGCAACGATTTCTTTCCCGTTGTCAGGCACTGTGACAACCAAGAGCGTTTCGTCAAGGATTTTCCAATCCATAATTCTTGTGTCAATGATTTTCATCAAACGTTCAAAATCTGACAATCTAAGCCCGTCCTTCTGTATGGCGTTCCTTGATTCGTCTCTCGTGGCGTCGATGATCATTTTGCTTCCTAAATTCATTTTATAACTCGTAAAATCGAGGGTATCCAGTGGCACCTTTGGGATCATAATGAAATCATATGCAGGGTCAAAATTTTCACGGATTGCCTTGAGAACTGCATGAAAGTCACGGGGGTTGACATCCTCAGAGACAGTAATAATACATTTTGTGAGAGAAAGTTGTCCTTCTCCCATAACAGAAAGGGCTGTTTTCATTGCCTCCTTACGGTATCGCTCCTCGACAGACACCACAAGCAGATTATGAAATCCGGCTTCATAATAAGCCCAGAGATCATGAATTTCCGGATGAATCAGACGAATTAGTGGCCCCAGTATCTGCTGGGTCGCATTTCCCAGATATTTATCCTCCATGGGCGGGCGTCCCACAACTGTTGCAGGATAAATAGGATTTCTTCGATGGGTAATAACGTTAATATGAAAGACCGGAAACTCCGCGGCGTTAGAATAATGCCCAAAATGGTCTCCAAAAGGACCTTCCATACGCAGCTCAGACAAATGAACCGTTCCTTCAAGAATAAATTCTGCATCGGCAGGCACAAGCATAGAAATGGTTTTGCCTTTGGCCATTCTTGTCCTTTTGCCGCGAAGAAAACCGCTGAACATGACTTCATCAATTCCTTCTGGCAATGCGGCAACGGTTGCTAGCAAAAGCGCCGGATCAGTTCCAAGCGCCACGGCGATTTGGAATTCCTTCTGCATCTTTTTTGCCTGATAATAATGAAATCCACCACCCTTTTGGATCTGCCAATGCATCCCGGTTGTTTTTTCGTCAAATACCTGCATACGGTACATGCCTACATTTCGTTTTCCTGTTCGAGGATCGCAGGTGAAAACCTGGGGCAAGGTAATAAAACGTCCTCCGTCTTCAGGCCAACTGGTCGTAATAGGAAGCTCATTTAGATTAGGGTTGCTAATTACTTGCTGAGATGGGGGCCTGGCTATTGTTTTAGGAAGGGTGCAAAATAGACGTTTAACTATTCCCGGATGTTTAAAGAATAATTTCGGTTTTGGTGGTAAGGCTTCTTCCATGAAGGTAATCAACTCATTACCAAGTTGGTCAGGATGTTTTCCCAGTGCCAGCTCAATTCGTTTTTCGCTGGCAAGGACATTCATGGCCAGAGGAAATCGGAAACCACGAACATTTTCAAAAAGAAGTGCCGGCATGCCTTCTCGGAGTGCCCGAATGGAAATTTCTACTACTTCCAATCTTGCATCCACCTCGGTTTTGATTCGAATCAGCTCACCGGTTTTTTCTAAATACCTGATAAAATCTTGTAATGAATAGATTCGCATGAGATCTAAAAATTCGTATACATACGGAGTCCACTAACGGGGGGCATCATTTTTTGTCAGTGGCACTATAGCATCCTGGGTAAAATACTTTTTGGTAATTTTTTATAATCTCCTTCACCACCGATGTATTGGCAATTTAAGAGAAGTTTTATCACGACTATTCTTATAATTTGATTTCAATTATGTGATAATTGCATATTATAAGAAAGTGTCAAAATAAGACAATATAAAAGTTTATAAATACTACCGGATACCTATTACAATTGTAAAAAAAGAACTATTGAAAATTAAACAAACTGTGAAGATTGAGAGGGGTGCACAGAAGAAGGTCGAGTTTGTAATGGATTATGGTCTTACAGGAACGTGGAAGTGATATTTCGAAACGGAACTTGTGCCTAATGTCACGTTAAGTGTCAAACAATCTGGATAATAAGGTTGTGTGTAACATGAGTTCAGGAATTGGAATAATGGGAGAAACCAAAGAAGCTATTTACGGAGATATTGTAGAGCCTCAGCTTAAAACAAGAAGGTTTTTTGTCCTGATAATTCCGAAGGCACGGCCGAAACATCGGTTGACGGCAATGAAATGGAATTACCAACTATGTCCGGTAGTAATTGTCCTGGCGAACCCCCTTGGTGGGTCTGGTTTTGCAAAACAACAATACATAAGAGAAATAACACACAATCAATAAAACAAGATAATCCTGTAGTAAAAGACTGCCAGAAAACGTTGTCATATAATTATTCTTCGAAGACTTGTTTCTGAGTAAAAAGATATTGAAATTACCAGTCACCTAAAAGTTGCTGAGGAACTCCCCGGGTAATAAGTTGCTCAAGTATATTGTTTAGGTTTATCGCTGGATTTTTTCTATTTCATTTCTTAATATCTTTTTCATGTTTGGATGAACAATATCTTTCAAGGTTACAACGTATGCGAACTACATCAGGTAGGTGCAATGAATTCTTTTTCCTGAGAATCGGTATTAATCAGCTTATTAATAGTATCTATAACCGGCTCTTTGGAATTGTGGAATTTCGCTATGGGATTCACGATAGCAAGACCACGATAGTATGTAACAAGTCCTTCAGCAATTTCCGCCATAATCTTATTGAAGGTATTTCGCTTCTTTGCTCTTGCAAGCTTTACCTCGGGCCCTTTATCACCAGTAATTGGGATCCTTTCATAACTGCCAAAATCCATACGCAATATATTAATCATACCACCCTGTCCAGAGAGTTGATTTACAATTTCTGCTGATGGTAATGAGGCAATATAGGCCAAAGGATATGTATAATCTTTGTATCCTTCCTTTTGTAAATAAAAATTGCTTTGGATTCCCAATGTCTCAAAATAGGTTTGTACCCTTTCTAAACATTTTTTATTTACGGTCGATTCATCTATTTCTTTGACCTGTCTGCCAGCAGTTTTCAGTCTGCCTAAGATGATTGTCGTTGCAATCGGCCTGTCATGTTGATAGGTTTTTACTTCAATTTGAACATAGTCATTACTTACAAACTGCCATAAAAACAGATTACATGTCCTTTCGCTATAATAAGCCGAACCAGTAAATTTTATGTTTACCGAAGATATTTCCAATTCTGAAAAGATAATTTCCAGAGGAAGAATGATTTTGGAAACAGTCATTGCGCCTGGAACGATGTTTCCCTTTCTATGGATAAGGTTACTATCATTGGTTACATCAACAAAACATTCTCCGTTCTGTTTAGAAATCCTATATTCATGCTTGATTAAAAATTTATCCAAAACCAGCATGCGACGTTCGTTATGAACATCGACTTCAAGGACCAAGCCCGGGCGATGCGTTCGCGCCTTTGCATCCCTAAAGCAAATTTTATCGGTCAAAAAACCATCAATCCGTTTCAACGGAATTGAAAATATGGGAGTTTCTGCTCTGGCCATAAATATTAGCAAGAAAAAAAGTATTCGTTATCAAATAAAAGACATAAAAATCTTCAATTACAACTTATTTTAAAAAAGAAATTTTTGTTCTTCATATTTCAGTAATATCTTCGGCAAGATATCACTAATAATTAATAGTCTAAATAGGTTTTTTATCAAGAAAAAATTTATCTTGAATTTTTAAATATCTATAAAAATTTTTATCAATCACCCTCAACAATCAAAGAAAGGCGTATCTTCTCTAAATATTTTTGCATTTTAGTATGTAAATCATTTTAAGTCAAGGATATAAATTTTTTTTTATATTTCACATATCTATCCACCATAGGTTTAAGCTTCTTGTCTATAAGTACTGTAAAAACAGAAAGATAAAGTGTCAGAAAATATTAATAGCTTATATTAACTTGACAAAGATTATACGGCTCAGTATGCTACCGTCCACAGTTGTACGTGTAAAATTTTGAATTGATGTGAAAAGGGAGTTTTTCAATGCAAGATATTTGTGTGTTTGAAGATAATCAATATTCAAAGATATTCCCTCTTGTACACATAAAAACAGTCTTCTATCTTCGATGGAGAATATTTTCTGCTTTTGAAGGGATCAACGGACAGTATACGCAGCCCACAAGTACTCTTTTTTGTAGAAATTTTTCTCCGGGTATAGTATGGGAATGGTATTCCTGTCGTATTCATAATCTGCATGCAACACACGATGCATGCCTTTTCTTACGGGTTACGCAATTCTCTTTTCCCCTGTCCATCTGAAAGGTTTTTTATGGAAAAAGACATTAAGCACGGACGAATTATTATTGATACGAGTATTTTTACTAATCCAGAAGTGTATCAATCGTTCGGTTTAAATCCAACAGAAGCATTACGTTCGTTTCTGGAAATCATCAGTAAATTGGAAGGAACATCCTTTTATATGCCTCCATCGATCTACCAGGAATTACTTAATTTTATTGAAGCAAAGGATATCCCTCCTGATCTTCAAATTCGTATAATACAAAAACCTCCGAAGCGATATGAACTTTCTGTCCCGGCTTTTTTACTATACGAGCTTATCGAGGACGTGCGACACAGGATAGACAAGGGGTTGCGGGTGGCTGAAGAAGCCGTACGGAAAAAGATTGACAAGGGTCTGAAGATATCAGAAGCGATGGAAAAAAGACGAAAGACATCGCGTGAAAAATCAGTCTTTCTTTTTCCGGACGTGCGTATGACAGAAGAGATTCCTTACAAAACGGAATCAGAATCTTTGGAGGCTGCCGCTATTGCCGATCTGAGGAAAAAATATCGTGCTGCCCTGAGAGAAGGGATTATTGACAGTAAGGAGGATGTAGACCTGATCCTCCTGGCTAAAGAGCTCGATGGCATCCTGGTGACAGCTGATGCCGGTATTGTTAAATGGGCAGACAAGCTTGGCATCCGTTACCTCGATCCCCGTATGCTGCGCGGTATACTCGATAAGTTGTTGCAGGAAAAAAATTAATCATTTCGAGAGTTTTCTATCATCTTCACTTGCCCTGTGGTCATCAACTTGCCCCTTTGTCATGAGCGCAAAAGAAACCGTTTTTCTCCATGTTTTTTATTAAGCTGAGATCCGCGCCTTAAAGTGAAGTTAGTCCACATGAGTTGCGCCTTGCAGATGTTTTTGAAGAATTTCGTACGAGGCGTAACACTTTCTTGCAAACTCAACTTGCCAGTAATTTCCTATGTTCTTTTTCGATAACACCTCGAACTTTACTTTACATTTACGAAGATGATCTATCATCCGCTGGATATTTCTTTCTTCACGAAACCTGAGAAAAAATTTCTCATCAATGACTTCATTCCGCGCCGCTTTCACAACATTTTCATAGATAGGTTTCAGCAAAGCTTTACCCAATTGCGAAAAAACTTCTGGTTGCAATACCTGCATTTGTTCATGAATAAACATCGCTGCACGAATAATCCGGTGAGTAAAAAATTCAGATGCCATTTCTGCCATCAAAGGAGCAGTAACGTTAATATCCCGCAAACAAGAGCTGAGTGTCACATACTTTAAAATCTTTTCTGACGGATGGGTCGGTTTCATCACTATCCCTTCACATCCTGCCTCTTCGAGTTCTTTTATAATTTTTTTCAGGCCAGGAATATCCGATGCTGAAAATTGTCCAAACCTTCTCACCGTGGGCATTCGATAGCTATCGAAGATTTTGTACCGTTCATTAACAGGAACTCTGTGAGGTTGGTTGATCATCATTAAATCAAAGGCAAAAAACCTGATGTCTTCCTTTACATAAGGAGGATGTTCAATGTTATAGGGGTTATCAGGCCCGGCAAATTCACCACAAATGACCAGGCCCGGAATATCATCAAATATTTTCTTTACATCTAAAAAATCGGTAACCCGGTCTGTTGAAAACGGACAAACATACGCACCACGGGAAAAAACCAGTACTCGTCCCTGAATACGCATAACCCTGACATTATAACCGTCTACTTTTTCTTCTACATAAAAAGGCAGCGTATAAGCGTTGCGAACGCCATTTTCTAAGTGTACTACCCGGGCGATTCTGGGAAAACCAAAAACAATCCCGTCCTCGGTAACAATAGAACCTCTCCCTATGGGGCCAATCTTTTTTGTTATTCTAAAAAAACGAACGCCATCATATTCTTCGCTGACAGCGTTATGTCTCTCTAGAGCCTCCCGCCACATGGATTCGGCAATACCAACCTGTTTAACGACATCGTATATTTGCATATGCAAACTCGTTCCTCATTATGATTCTGAAATATGACACGATGTTACACAAACCAAACCCTTGATTTCAAGTTAAAACCCGATAACTGATGTATTGTTGATGCGACTCAACACGTATCCCCACGAATATCATGTGCCTTGACTGGCGCAATATTCATCGCCTGTTGGACAAGCCGATACTTTTATCTGGTCCCTCTATTTTCTTTTCCTCGTATTACCAACTTTCGTCCGGGTTTCGTCCAAACCATAAATTGTCAGATTATTTCCTTGCGTTTTTTTCAAAAAAGTATTTAATAATTTTTTTTACATGACAAAAAATTTCAATTTATCCGCATTAATTTAAAACGTGAGGGAAGATGAGATGCTATCGGGTTTAAATTCATTTACTGTCTTCCTGTGTTGTTGTATAGGGATATTTATCGGTTTATGCAGCTATACATTTTATTATGCAAACGGGGCATCTTATCTATCAAACGATCCGAAGGCTTGCGTTAACTGCCACATCATGCGTGAACAGTATGATGGCTGGCAAAAGGCGAGTCATCATGCTGTTGCAACGTGTAACGATTGCCATATACCCCATGAGCTTGTGCCAAAATATTTCACAAAATTAAAAAACGGTTTCTGGCATTCGAAGGGTTTTACCTTGCAAGATTTTGATGAGCCAATCCGTATTCAACCAGAGAATCGTATTATCTTGCAAAAAAACTGCCTGTATTGTCATGGAGAATTCATGAGCTTAATTGCTACTCATCCAGGCAATGACCGGCAAATCCTAGACTGTATCCATTGTCATAGTAACGTCGGCCACGGTCCGGCACGGTAAATTTAGGAGAAACGAAACCATGAATCATCAATCACCAGTTCATTTTAGGAATGCCACAAAGATTCTCTATTTGTTAACCATCGTTGTAGTTGCTGCAGCAACGGTGGGAATTATTCTTCTATTAAAGAACGTTACTCAACGCAAAGAAGAGGCAAAACAGCATGTATTTCGCGTGGTGGAAGTGACGGAGGACACTATTGATCCTGTTACCTGGGGTAAAAATTATCCTCGTCAATATGACGGATATCGCCGGACAGTGGATACAGAGCGGACCCGACACGGTGGGAGTGATGCCTTCAATAAACTCGATGACGATCCACTTTGGCGTGAGATCTTTAAAGGATACGCTTTTGGCGTAGACTATCGAGAAGACCGGGGTCATGCTTACATGCTCTCTGACCAGGATATATCGGAGCGTATAAAAATAGTCAAACAGCCAGGGGCTTGCCTGCACTGCCATTCATCAACCCTGCCCGCATACCGTGAGGCTGGTATCAAAGCAGGCATACCAGCGGATGAAGCTCATCGGCAAGAACAAATTATGAAGGGTTTTGAAATAATCTGTGCGATGCCCTATGATGAGGCTCGCAAATTGGTCTCCTATCCTGTATCCTGTGTGGATTGTCATGATCCTGAAACCATGCAATTACGCGCTACCCGGCCTGCCTTTCTCAATGCAATCCGGACCTTAGCCAGTTCTGATTATCCGGTACCCCATTTACCCAGCATTGAACGCTGGCGTAAAGACGGGCGTAAGGGTGAATATGATGTTAATACCATGGCTACACGACAGGAAATGCGTTCTTTTGTCTGCGGGCAATGTCATGTAGAGTATTATTTTAAAGGCGAAGGTAAACTCTTAACGTATCCCTGGAACAAAGGAATGGGAGTAGATCAGATCGAAGATTATTATGATGAAGTAGGCTTTAAAGATTGGACTCACAAATCAACGGGTGCGCAGATACTTAAAGCGCAACATCCTGAATTTGAAACGTGGAGCCAGGGGATTCATGCCCGCAGCGGTGTGGCATGCGCTGATTGTCACATGCCTTACAAACGGGAAGGTGCAATAAAAATAAGCGATCACCATGTGCGTAGCCCATTATTAAATATTTCCAACGCGTGTCAGACCTGCCATCATTTTAACGAATCAGAACTTAAAGCACGTGTTGAGTTGATTCAGAATCGAACAAGAAGTTTAATGATTCGGGCAGAGGAAGCAATTGTGGCGCTTATTCATGATTTGCGGCATTCCCGTGAATCGGGAGTGCCTGACGAACAACTGAAAGAAGCGCAGGCATTACATCGCAAAGCACAGTGGCGTTTGGACTTTGTGGCGGCAGAAAATGCCATGGGTTTCCACGCTCCACAAGAAGCTGCGAGGATTCTTGGTGAGGCAATTGATTATGCGCGGCAGGGACAACTTCAGGCTTTAAAATTGAAAACAGCAGCACACTGAAGCAGTATTTCTTATAAGATAAATTTATCGCTATCGTAAATGCTATGCCTGACTTCTGCAGATGATTTTCGGTATGCAAAAATTGACCTTCTATAATTCGAAAGTTTCCGAGGGATTTTCTCCCAAAAAGGACATAACGCCTGATACATTGAAGCTTACTAAGGTTTGTTCTACCAATTCTGGATGGACATCAACCAGGCTTTGCCGACCACTGAGCATCGCATCGGTTGCAGAAGCCTTTTGAATATCATTCGTTGAAAGTACCCCATGGTTTTGTTACGATAGCGTTCAGGAAATTTCTCCATTGTCGTCCTCCCCTGTTGTCTATAAAATTCAGTGGTTAGGTTCCACTTTAACAAAATCCAATATACACGCAGGAGAACAGTTTTAAAGTTTTGATCACGGTCCGGCTACAACTATGGAATACATTAGTATCACGGGAACAGAATTGAGCGCTTCGCGAATTGGCTTGGGAACATGGGCAATTGGAGGCTGGATGTGGGGTGGTACAGACGAGGAAACTTCGATTCGCACCATCCACAAGGCCCTCGAACAAGGAATTAACCTCATCGATACTGCACCAGTCTACGGGCAGGGCCGGTCAGAGGAAATTGTTGGTAAGGCAATAGAACGGTATGGCCGCCGTGAAGAAGTGATCATTGCTACAAAGGTTGGTTTAGAATGGATCGGCACAAAGATTGTTCGCAATTCCTCACGCAAACGTATCTTTCAAGAGGTTACAGACTCGCTGCAGCGCCTGCGTACAGATGTCATTGATATTTATCAGGTACATTGGCCTGATTCGTCTGTCCCGATAGAAGAATCCGCCAGCGCTATGAATCAGTTGTATCAGCAAGGCAAAATACGCGCTATTGGTGTGAGTAATTACTCTCCCGACCAAATGAACATCTTCCGTCAGGCTGCACCACTCCATGTTGTTCAGCCGCCTTATAACCTGTTTGAACGTCAGCAAGAACAAGATGTTCTTGCTTATACCCGCACATACCATCTGACGACGCTCACTTACGGCGCCTTGTGCCGCGGACTGCTTACGGGAAGGATGAAACCCGATACGCAATTCACCGGAGACGACCTGCGCAGGATCGACCCTAAATTCCAGCAACCACGCTACGATGAGTACCTGGAAGCAGTAGCACAACTCGATCGCTTTGCCCGTAAACGCTTTAAAAAAAGCGTGCTGTTGCTGGCGGTTCGGTGGTTGCTTGATCAGCCTGGGGTAAGTATTGCCCTGTGGGGAGCACGCAGGCCCGGCCAGGTAGACGCCGTTAGCGAGGTTATGGGATGGGCTATTGACGATGAGTCGCGCATGATTATCGACCAGATACTCCGGGACGCCATCAAGAAACCGATCGGATCAGAGTTCATGGCGCCACCATCGCGTGATACCGTTACATGAGATTTGCTTTCCTATGCTATGAACAAAAATGGCGGTTATTATCTATTTCCGCGCAATTTGTCCCGGGTTTTGTCTGCGTTAAAAATTCGGGAGCAGTCTGCAAACCGGACTCTTCACAAGAACGTTTGAATTAACCCTTATTCCACAATTCTAAATTTTAAAATACTTAACTGCCTCGGTAAGCACCTTATCAATTATTTTTGTCATACGCACCGCGACTTCTATTCTCTGAACAATTTTATCGATATCCGCTTTTAATGTATCGAGCCGTTTATTTACATTATCAACTTTTGAAACTAGTTCTTTGAACTTTTCTGTGTTTGATTGAATGTGCGCTCTGTTCAATTCAGTAAGGATGTCAAATACGCCTTCCTGTACCCCTCGGATGCGATCCTTATCGACAATCGTCGTTGCACTCCAGTACGCATCATCAAGGGCCTTATAAAGCTCGCCGAAAAGGTCGCGGATTTCCTGCTGGGTGAATTCTTTCTTTCCTTCCTTTGCCATGGTCTATCCTCCTTATTGTAGAAAAACTATCGTGTTCGTGTGTAAAACCTTCTTTCTTGTAACAAGGTTTTTCACAATCCTTTTAATTCCCCGTTAAACAGACGGGTATTCAGGAAAATGTTATCCCATTGCTAGTGGTATGTGGTTGTAACTGTGCCGTGCTGTCAGATTCCGTTATTCTTTTGCAAGACTTTTATAAAATTTGCCTACCCTTTTTCCCTCGTCGATAAGTTCAGCAATAAGATTCTCCAATGTTGGGCACGTTTTATCAAAGGCCTTTACCAATTCGTTGTGCGTCATCCTGAGTTTTCTTAAGGTATCCTGTGTTGCCTTCAGGGTCAGATCCGCCTTGTACTGTTCTTCAACGATAGCCGGAAGTTTCGCGATAGCTTCTGCTTTTGTTACAGGATCAAACTTATCTTTATGGTGATCGATGAAGCTGATGTGCTCCTTTAACATTACCTCATATTGGATCCAGGATTGATTTCTTAATCCAAAGCCCCCTGCCCCCGCTTTATCCATGGGCTGCCCAATATCAGAGACAAGGGTGTTGCAAATGCTTTCGATGGGCTGCTTCATGTCGGCAACTATTTCTCTGACTCCCTTCTCCCGTTTGTAATCAATAAAAAAACGCCCAACCACATCAACCGCTGTGGTAAAGGCATCGATATTCGTCTGGGAAGCACCGCTGTTTATATTTTTGAAGGCGTCATTTTCTCTTAGTTTTTGGAGAGATTTCCCAAATGCCTTTGTTTCGGCGTCAAATTCTTTCATCTGTGTATCACTCATGATGTCTGCCAGTTTTTGAGCGTAGCGCTGTAATCCCTTAAATAATTGTTCACGCGACTCCAAATCCTGCCCGGTGAGGAAATGCATTTCGGTATTCGGGTTAAAGCCTTTTTCGTCGTAGTTATTAACTAATAATGCTACCCTGGTGCAGTAAAATTTCTGATCCACGGTTTCAAAGGCATCTGTTGTATTCGTCGTGGCAATAGATAGCGCCGTAGAAAAGTCAGCTATCCTTTTTTGTGCATTCGGGGCAGCACAACCAGCGGAAAAAAGGATGATGCCGGCAAATCCTAGTATTCCTGACACAAAGACAGGATTTTTAAAAAATAACCCTCTTTTCTTTCTCATAGCTAAGACTCCTCCTCACAAATGAATAAAAACAAGTTTTCAGAAGTATATTACAATCAGATTTGTTAAACAAACGAAGTATGCTTCTTTCCCTTTTGCCGTATTACCTTATAGAATCTTTTTTCCCCTCTTCGGGCTTTTTGCCTTCGCCGCGGATATCAACAAACCTTTTCATTATGTCAAACCAGAAACCCGCACCCTGAGTTGCCGCAAGCGCAGTGACAATTATGCCTAAGACTTTGTACACCCAACCCCTTATATCGTCAGGAACCGCTCTTGGGTCGTCTTGTAACGCCTTAGGATTATCGCGCATAACCCATCCAATTGGTAAATTAAGCTTTTGAAGCTCTGCATAAATCTCATCTATGCTCTGTGACGAGGTGTTTTGGCCGGATGGAGAGGCATTCCTGACCCTCGCTTCCACGGATGCAACGACCGAGGCTCTCAGGGCATTATCACGCCACAGGGTATTTACAATCGTAAAACTATCCGCATTGAAAAGCCAGCTTATGCCAAGAGAAATGCCCAATATGATCCACTGTATCTTCCTTTTGTACCAACCGGAAACACGTTCCATTGCACTATCATACCAGTCTTCAATATCCTTGCGCACATGCGCAAGGTCTTCTTGTGCCGTATTGAAAAAACAAAGCAATGTGCCCTTTATTTCTGATTCCTTGAGATGAGAAATCACAACTCTCGCACCATTAAATGTCCTGGCTCCTGCTGCTGCGGGAGTTGATGTAATCATGTCCAGCAAGACACGTGAAAATGTCTTTGCAGGAATATAGGAAGGCGGTTTCTTGTCGTCCATGAGACTTTTAATAAGTGGATGTTCATAGAATTCTTTTGCTTTACCTTCTTTCCCGGGATCATTAAATAATTTTTTTATCGCATTTTCGAGGGATTTAGCGCGCATGCCTAGCCGGCTGGCAATCCACTCATTAACTGCCTGACAAATCAGGCTCAAAAAAAAATAAACAAGGGCCAGACCAATTCCCACTTCCAGTATTTGAAACCCATACATACCCCAACTCCTTTCCATACCTGAATGCAATAACGCCTCTATTTTTATTTATGATATCCGGCTGATAACAAATTTTCACGACAGGGAGGTGAAAGCATATTATCTTTTAATCAGAACGAGTATAACGTTTCATAAAACCCATACACAAACAAATGTTATTGTGAGGAGTGGATCGATGAAGCAATCTGTTGTTTACAAAAGACTTAAGACTGCTTCGCTGTCGCTCGCAATGACAATAACATATGCAGACATTTTTGTGAAACGCTACACGAGGCACAATCCGAGACCTAAAATTGGTGAGCTAACCCTGAAGGAGTCACCTGTAAAACTTATCACAGAAATCACCCACGCCACGTATTGTGATTTGCTTGAATTACATAATAAATGTATAGATTTTCATAGCGCTAAACGGTTAGGTTAAGTTAATTCTCATATTTTCGTAGTGCGGAATATTCCTGTATTGCGCTGTACGCGGACCTCTGCATCTTTCTAGGCCTCATTTTTAGTATCTTCTAATAGTCCATTAGAAATGCATTCATTTATAGCGTCACCCAGCACTCTGCTTTTTATACCAAAGAACTCTGAAAATTTTCTGTATGTTTCGGCCTGTTTAAAGTAGTTGAGATGGTAGACATGCTCTGACGATTTATATGCGTGGCTTAATGTCTTTTTACCCTGAATGCCTTTCGGCCAGTCAACAATCATTTTGTCTGTATCAACCACTAAATCATTTGCGTCACCGAAATAGATATCAGCAATGCCGTCAATGATATCATCACAGACCCCACCCCGGAAGATTCCTGAAGGTTCGAAATCAGATCCAATTGTGTCATACGTTACATTCCCTTTTATACCGCCGCTTTTTGTGTTTAGCGTGGCAAGAAACTCAGAATTGGGATCCATTGCCCAGATGCCGGGGATTGACTGATCCTTGATTTTTTTGGAAATAAACTTTACCAACCCACCGGCGAGGGTAAAGAAAATTTTCATGGATGCCCCGCCGGCGAAAAAGAAGATATTGGTTAACAGATTGAGCATTTTGGCCAATGATTCCCATTTTCTGGTATCTGCCAAACTAGTTCCATCTGCGGGACATGCAACCATTATTACTTTATCCACATATTGACATCCATCATCCGTAAGCTCAACAAGAGACCGCAATACAAGGCCACCCCGGCTATGAGTTACTACATCAAATTTCAAACCCTCATCTAAAAGATGAGAATCCTTCAATTTCATGAGCATCTCACTGGCATTCTCTAACGGGGTTTTTGACAAGGTAAAATGGTCATATCCCAGGATAAGAGGATAATCATCTTTGAATGTCTCTAAAATTACCGGCGGTACATTTTCAAATCCACCCTCAAGAGAACTCCCCGTTCCATGAATAAAAAGGAGCGCCTTCTTTTTGTCTTTTATTAAAGCCCTGATATCATCCCAATTGGTTATCGGATCGGTCTTTGAAAGACCTTCAACAAACCCTTTCCGATGTTTGATAAGCTTAAAACCTTCTTTCATTGCCTCTTTTTCAAAGGACTGTAACATCTTCCTGATAGCTTCAGAACTGCCTTCCCGGAACCAATCCGTTGCAAATGTAACGACATAGACAATTTTACTCCATATCCCGCGGGTCGTTCTATCCTGCACCTTAAAAGGGATAGTAAAAAAACTTATTGGCCGTGTCTCATCAACTAATACCTCCCTCTGGTTCCCGTCGTCTTCCTTAAAATGCCATGTCCAGACGCCGTCTTCGAATGAGAGAAGGATGGTATCTTCTTCCGGTTCTCCGGGTTTTTTTGATGTGCCGCGCACAGCAAGTCGAATTGGTTTTACCGATTCTTCTATACCGACAGTACGTTGTTCACCAGGACAGAATTCCAGCGCTTTTTTAATTCTGAAGTATTCTCCATTTTCCAGAAAATCGAGACATGCCGGATGATAAGCATCGCCAATTGAATCACGAACTCCATCCTTTGACTTCCGGTTTGCTATGTCGGTCAGATCTCTTACCGTTCCGGTAAATTCGGACGATCTGAGGAGAATCACATCGTTTGAAATTGCACAATTTGTATTCTTCGAGGAGATGCGCATCTGTCTTAACGCCTCTTTTTTCCTCTGTGGTTTAAAATCTGATGCTGAAAGGTCAGAAGAGTCCGGGATGGTGAAGTCTTTCGGCGGATGTCCTTCTTTGCATGTCAATGGATGGCCATATTCACACGTGGATTCACGTTCAGAAGGGGCCGAAAGGAATCTCATATTTTTCAATTTTTTATTCCCGTCCATTTGCGGGATCTGGCTGTATGAATTAAAGGAGAGACTGTTTTGTACCTTTGTTACGAGTTCCTGGTACGTTATAATTCCCCGTGCGTCACGTATTGTCTTGCAGAGATAATAGGTAAAGGCGCCTGCGTAATTATTATTAATATTTGCATCTGCTGATGTTTGATCGTCCATGCAGCCAGCCAGAAGAATGTGTTTCGATGCTGCAGAACCTTGAGACCCTTCGCCCTTTTTATCCTCCTTTATTCTTGATGCGAGCCTCCGTATACCTACTTTTTTACCATAACTTCTCAAAGCAACATCTGCAGGCGGCTCAATAAAACGAGATTGTATTTTCATCTCCGTCCGTGGTAATTGCAATCCGGACGTCAGCAATTCCAGATCTCTCGTTGCTGTTCCTGAGTGACAGGAATCAATACAGACCGTTAAAAAAATGCCTTTGGGTAAACGATCGATAACATTGTTAAAATCATCATCAAGAAGGTAGGAATCCGGATTCCTGAAATCCATATCATGTAAACACAGAATTTCATCCAGGTTGTCGTCCATTTCGTCTCCATCAATGTCTTGTATCTGCGAACCGTGTCCTGAAAAATGAAATAGCATTAAATCTCCCTCTTGAGCTCCGTCTAAAAGCCAATCGAAACAGTTCATCAGGTTATTTCGCGTGGCGCCTTCATCAACAAGGGTGCGGATCTCGTCTGTTGAAAATCCATAAAAACTTGTCAGGATATCAGCCATATTCCGTACGTCATTGACACATCCGTTCAAGGGTCTAACGTATTTGTACTTATTGATTCCGACTAATAACGCTTTCTTAGCCATTTTTCACTCCTTTCAGAAGTATTTGAATCTCTCAAACTCCAATCTGGCATCGACAAACCAGGTTTATCCATCCATCTTTACGCATTGAGATTCTAACTATAATCAAACAGGAAAGACTCAGGCGTTTATTGTGCCATTCCACAGTTGGAATTCCTTTATCTCGTTCGGCCTCGCATCGTCGATCGTAAAAAGTACATAATCAACAGATCTTTGACTCCCAAATACGATATCGTCCTTTTTATACTTGCTGGGAACTATCCGTTTTCTCCAAGTGCCGGTATTTATGTAATATTTTTCTTTCCCATTCCTTACGTCCAACAATTGGGCATAGCTTTCGTGGGTATGGCCAAAGAGAACGTAATCGCACGTACGGCTGATTCTGTCCATTGCCTGTTTTGCATAGAGGTCTTCCTGATTAAAAAAGCCGGAAAATTTTTCATATAATTTTGCCATGCTTGTACTCGTAAGACAATCTAGACCCTTTTTGAGTTTAAAGTAATCATCCCAGTGTTTTTCAGCCCATTTGCTAACAAATGGTTTACCAGAGAATACCTCAAGGAGGCTCTCCCATTGTTCTTGCAGAATATTCTTTAAATCTCTTCTTTCCTGGCTTACGTAGTGGATCCAGAATGGTGCAATTGATGAAGGTCTCAGATTGTCGATTTCCTGAAGCTTCTCAAAGATATTTTTATCATTTTGGAGATCATACACTTTTTGGGGATATACATTAATTAAAAGAGTCACAATCGCATCGCCCAAAGGATTCAGGGCATCACCTTCCGGATTTTCAATATTTATCGTCATGTTGTATACATCGTAATCGTTACCATGCGCTGCATAGATAGGCAGATCTCCGGCGGGATATGTCCATGGGAATTTTTCCCCCGTGGGTTCATGACCTAGTGCAACCTGTATCTTTTTCCTGATATCATCATATCCTTCACTGTTAATTAACCGATCGTGATTACCCATTACATAGGTAAGAGTAGTACCTAGTTCCTTTTTATAATACTTTAACTCATCAAAAACAGGTTTGTTTTTTTCAAGAATATCATTTACGATGGCATCAACGGTAACCTTAATAATCTTTTTGTCTGCCCATGGCTGCATTTTCCCTTTCCATCTTGTTGAGCGAATAATATCAATGAAATCTCCTAACACAACAAGTTCCAGCTTTTCATGCCCGCCGGCATCGAAAACATCTCTTTCAATATCATTCCAAAAACCTCTTAAGGTATTCAGCGTAATATTATGATCACCCGTAGTGGTATCAGAAAGATGGATATCACTGATAAACACCTTTGTGGACACAATCTCCTCCTCTCCCGTAAAATTTACTGTTTCCCTGAAGACAAGCGTTATAATGGAAATCTTTCAGATATCGTAACGATTTGGTCTTATGAAAAAGGTAGCATCGTTCCTTGCAATCAGCCTCTGCGGAGGGCTTCATCGTGGGCTCAGTAATATGATAAACCATCTGCGCTACGTATGTTATTTCATGTCGATTGCATAGAAAGGTACGAATATTCAAAGAACCAAATTGTTGCTAAATATCGTATTCCGATAAAGACAGAAAAAAATATTACTCCCTAAAAGAACTGAGCCAATTGCTGGAACAGCGAAATTGTGCCCATACCCCCCAAAGGCGTTAAAATGGCCATTACGATGGGATTTTGCAATGAAATGGCCGGTGAGAATGCCCCATTTTTTATATTCCGGATTTCATTCATAACAGACTCGATCGACCTGGATCTCTGTTCAATAAGTTTGGATTTTTTGTCATTGAATGCATCTATGTTTTCAGGTAAATGGGTATTTATCAATTTTAACAATTCTTCACGCAAACCGGAGATCATTTGCTTCCGCACCCTTTTTGCCTCAGAAAAGAGAATCATTGTGCAGGCTAAAGCAATCATTGTGGTTAATCCAATGACCATCGCCAGGGGAGCGGTCCATGTCCAATTATCAAAATACTTGTGACGGGAGACCAGGAGCAAAAACAAAATCAGAAATGGGTACTTTATCATTTCTCCAATGACTCTCGTTTTTTCCCCGATAATTTTCATGATAAACCAGTAAGCCAGGGTATCGTTAGCAATTTGTTTGTCATAGGTAGTCAGACATTCTGCATATTTCAGCTTACACTCATTAATATCTTTCCTGCAGGGGTCGTCTCTCAGCGAGCAGTGTGCGCTTAATATTTTTGGCGTATTTCTTATATATTCTGAATCGGAATCTATGAATTCCCTGATAAACCTTATGCAAAGCCATGTGGTATTAATTACAAACGCAATGAGGATTAGCATGAACAGGAGACTTAAAAAGAGAATGCATATGTCCACCCACCAACTGAGTTCACCACGATAAGGGATAAGTGGTTTGCCACATTTCCAAATAAATACACTACCCGCAGCTAAATATCCTCCGGCTGCAATTCCGATAAAGAGCCAGTTATTCTTTCGTTTGTTACTGTCTTGATATTTTTTCCATACGGTAAGGATCGAATGATGTTTTTTATCTGGCGGATTTATGTCTGTGTTTGGTTGAGGAAAAAACTGACGGATCCTTTTTCGATTAAAAATAAGGGCTTGAATCGAGAAAAACAGGAAATATAGGGCGAGGAGTCCACCAGACAGGCGAAGCAATTCCGTTGGCCAAATACTAATGCCGTCAAAAAATGTTATCGGTTCGCCATCGCCGTTCCATGATGATAGGAATGCATAAACTGTTAGGGCTGCAAAAGACGTCACACAGAAAGCAAAAAAACCTATCCAATTCTTCTTCCATCTCCGCGTCTTCTTTAATCCGATATTTTTAGTCCTTTGTATGTTGTAATAACATAAGCCGCCAAATACGCTTACAGGGAGAAAAAACAGGAAAAACAGGCAGAACAACCAATCCCCCCAATCCAAGATCCACTCCCAAACTCTCCAGCCTTTTAAAGAAACCTTGCTGCTCCAGACATCCCGGCGATCAGGATGTAAGGCTTTTTCACGGGAAGAATTTGACCGGCTATCAGGAACCGGAGTCAAATCGTAAGCACACCGAATTCCAATTTCAAAGATACGGGGAAGAATTTTGTTGAAATCAGGTTTGTTTATAATACCAAGCGCCTGAAGCGCTGCAGCGAATAGAGAGGATTGGTAGACAGAGCGAAAGGGGGGGATTCCACCCTGAAGATCGTGGTGCAATTGAAGCCCATAGCTGGATGCCACAATAAGATTTCGCGTCCAGGGAAGTTCTGTATAGTGGAAGAGCCGGGCATCCAGGTCGGTAGTGAAAAAGATAGCGCCTGGGAACTGCTCGCGCAGCGCCCGTAATATAAGCAACTTGTCGTATATGTCGTTGCCAAGGACACAAATCGCAATCACTTTACGTTTAGTATACTCCTGGATTATTCTATTGGTCAGACGGCGTATATAATCAAACTGATCCTGCCCAAAAGGTTGTTCAAAAGCTGGCATGAAATAACTGTAACCAGGCCGATTCTCATTTTTTCCCCCGGCATCGGCAGACTTCCCTGGCGATGCACGGGAACTAATATCCTCATTGGATAACACACCATCAATGCCCCGCATGTACTTGAAAACGTGTATCTTTTCAAGTAAGGAAAGGGTATTCCGCGAATTAGAACTTTGGCTATAGTTATCGCCAGCTTCCCGATCTTTATCTTTCAGCAATGATATGATGAAAGATACCGGTAAAGCGCGTCCGTAAAAAGTATCCCAATCGCTAACAAGGACGATGTCACCGGAATCTTTTCCGCCAATCTTTTTGATACGCCGGCTCAGTTCTTCTACTAATGTATCCGTCAATTCATGGTCCGTGTGAATGGATCTTTGTAAATTAACCTCTTTATATTTCAAAATTAGCTTGAAAATAGTATCTTCTTTAAGGAGATCGTCATCTTTGTCCTTTTTAGGAATACCATAAGTCTCTATTTCCTTATACATGTTGACAAGCATATCCAATTGCACCGGCATTTTTATCATCATTAAAAGCGGGTCAGCCGTTGCCCAGGGTGAGTACATCTCAAATTTCCCTGCGAGTCCGTCCGCCGTTTTCTGTATTTCATCCTTTAAAGCATTCTTAGCGGCTTCAAACTCTGTGTTCGCCCTTTCTAAATCACCTTTGGCGCTAAGATATTCATTTTTTCTCTTTAAATAATTATAGAGAGTGGCAGTATCCGGAAACGCTTCTGAAATAATTTCTTTAAGATCAGTAGAATTGGTTGGGCCAAGGACTTTCATGAGTAATTGAAATTTGCTATCGAAACATTTCTGTATGTCTACAAACAATTCCTCTAATTCTTTAAATCGTTCTTTTTCAAAATATTCGTCACCCAGCCAGAGAACAAGCACTGCATCGTGCGGCCTTTCACGTGACAACGAATTTACTGGTAATGGATCCGAGGTAAACCATTCGTAGGGTATTGTACGAGGCTGGCCATGGATAGCCCTTTCAAAATATCCGATATGTTCCGCATGTTTTGGCTGGTAACCGGCAACATGGAGCGCCGAAAGCACGGCATACCGGCTTCGCAGGCGTTCCTCAATATTTTCGCTGAAGCATCCTGCTGTTATCATAACGGGTAGGATTAATACGCTGTGAATTTTCGGGTCTAACTCCGGTTTAAAATTTTTAGAATCTCTGTCCTTTTCCATTATTTTAAAAGATTCATCCTGGGCCTTCCTGTATCGGATATGATTTTCAACCGCTTGAAAGGGATCCTGCCACATTCGTGCCAATACATCTTCTTCACCTAACGGTTGTTCCAAATCTTTTTCAACCAGGGGAGGACGCAAGGTATCCAAAGGGGCGTAGAATTTAAAAATTCCGCCTGCAACGATGGCGATGATGAGCAAAAGGGCAGGAATTGGATACGAGAATTTATCTTCTTGTTGATCAGCCATAGCAACGTATTAACAGTCTCGAAATAGTAGTTATAAACTTCCGGAATAATTTGCCTCGCCCGATGATTTTACCGGGCATCTGGAAAACAAACACGGCTAGATTCCCGCTAAAAACATGCGGAAATGACTACTCTAAGGTACGGACTATTATGATGCCCTTAATAATTCCTGAACCATTCTCATAAGGGCATTACAAAACAATAAATAAAAAAGCCTTACTGCAAAAATGTTTATTTGAAAACATTTTCGGCAGTAAGGCTGTCTTTTCTACATCATAGAAGGCGTATGCCATACGCCCCTACAAAAGACCCTTTACTTTGCGTCCCCTGATCGCTCAGGGTTTGCCTTTATCGTAATGCCTTTTTCATGATACCGTTCGTGCGAACACCATAAATAACGTACCAGTTTATTTTTTCATGTCAAGGAAAAACAATAATAGAGTTGTTGAGGGTGGAAGATACCCTGATCATATTCAAATGAGAAAAAAAATTAATCCTGTGTACTGCAACCAGGTTCTAAGCCAACGGAAATTTACCGGTAAAGAAATGGAAAAACTCCTGGTTATGTAAACTTGAAAACTGAGAAGGATGCTAACAAATGAACAAGAAAGGTTTGTGACCCTGTGCCACTTTCTTTCATGTTCTTCGATGGTGTGTTGAGATGAACGACCTGTAGAGCTGCGAAGTCTGGAAATTAAAGCGGGCGTATTATGGGGAATTTTCATACTCCTGGTGAGTGTGGGGCAGATAAAACGAGATAAGCTTATGGCAAGAGATGAGGGCTTTGCTATCAGCGAGACGGATAAAAGGGTAAATATTCGGTGCGGAAACAAAAAAGCAAGAGACATTCCGTAAGCGCCAGGAAAGAAACGTGGCCGGCGATGCAAGTTTGGCATCATACCCATTTCATCGGTGCAACTGCCAATAAAGGGCTAAGATGGGATACTGGCTGCTGAAGAGTTCCGTTAACCAAGGAGAGTGCGTCTGATTGGCAAGACTGCTCAGACGTCCCCCTCAGTACGAAAATACCATGATGCAACCCAATCCCCGGATCAGGAAGGGCGAAGGGGGGATGTAAAATATCTGCGAAAAGAGAAAGATTTTACACAGGGCTACTATGCTTCGCCAATTTCCTTCCTGCCAGCGCTAATCCCCTTTCTTATAAAAAGTCAACGTTGTCCGGTTAGAACTTTGCGGGTACGTTTTTGTCATACCCGAACGCTTTTGTCGCGTAGCCAGTGAACCCTGAACTTCCTGGATTCCCGCTAAAAACATGCGGGAATGACCTCTCGAGAGCAATAAAACAAGACGCGCAAATTTCTAACCGGACAACACTGCTCTTTACCATGCGGGTTCAGGTTTGTAACCTGAACCCCATAGTTGGAATTCATACCAACGGATAAATCAAACTATTCGGTTCAAGTTGCAAACTTGAACCCGCCTGGCGCAGGTCAAGCCGATCCCGCGTGGATTTTGCCTTTATGATACACCTGATAATCTCACGGCTCTTTTCCCTCAGTTCAGTCCCCAGGGTGTATTTATGATAACGGCTAAAGTTCCTGACAATCTCTTCAAAATAGACCGTTAGGTCTAATGCCTCCTTGTAAATCGGAAGATGCTCGTACCGTGCCAGGGTAAATATGATTCTCCAAAAAATAGCGGGCAGGGGTAAACCCCCAGCACCCTCAAATTATCAAATTACTCAAATCACCAAATCACGGAGCATCATAGCCGTGTCCGCTTCGTACACACCATACGTAGCCAGTGAATTCCTTACCGCCGTTGCCGTTCACGGAACCATCGCCGAAATACACGTACCACGCGCTGCCGATACTACTAACATCAGTAGTAGACGACCAATAGCCGCTCAACTGCACATTGGTAAAGGGATGGCCACTGGGCAAAGCAGGATTGCTCTGCGCCGAATCTACCAGACTTGCCAACTCCTCAACCGTAGGCAGCCGCCACCCCTTACGACCTCCCACACTCTTGGTATAGGCATAAGACACAGCATCAGCCCACGCTCTGGCTTCTGTATCCGGAGACTTCTCCCATACGAGCCCCGTCTCTTTATCCAGCACACCTTCCCCATCCAATACTATTTGAAAACGCTTTGATGCCTTCTTTATCTTCGTGCTCCATGCGGGTCGAAGTTCCTTCGTTGTCCTTATGGTTTGCCCGGAAAGAGCGGAGGGCTCCAGATCGTCCGCACTGGCAAACCCACCATACGTTACAGAAACTATCCATACAGACATTAACCATAATAATTTCTTACTCTTCAGCTTCATCGTTCTGCCCTCCTTCTAAAAAAATTTAAAAAAGATAAAGATTTAGTTTTTTTAAAAACCCTCTATATGAGTAATGTTGTCTTGTAGGGGCAGGTTTGAAACCTGCCCCTACTGCATTTAACATCCGGTTTTTATCGGAAATTTTTAAAAAAACTAAAGTGTTACAATCCATCCTTTTGTAAATAAAAAAAGCCTTACTGCAAAGATATTTTCTGAAAAAATCTTCGGCAGTAAGGCTGTCTTTTGTGATACGTATTTCCGTATACGCTTATAACCCGATGTTTCCTTGTTCCCGCACGTCCGTGTACGGACAAAGACCCTGTTACTTTGCGTCCCCTGATCACTCAGGGTTTGCCTTTATCGTTATGTTTTTATTTTTAATTGATAACTGAGTGTGTTAGCGTGTGCAGGATATATTATTTTTTTCCCATGTCAAGAAAAATATTAAAAAATATGCACATGCCTCGCCTTCATAGACTAACAAGTTTTATGATGCCATTTCCCTTGACTGTCTTCGTGTTACTGATAAAATAAGAGTCTTTTGTAAATTTTATTTTACATCATATCGGTATTTACGTTTTCCGGGACATAAAAATATTATGGAACATTTCGAACAGGAACGCCTTGATAAACTCCAAAAGCTGCGGGAAAAGGGGATTGAACCCTATGGCAGGCGGTATGACAATACCCAATCGATTCAGTCGATTTTGGATAGCTTTATCGCAGACCGGGATGATATAAAGGTCAGGGCAGCCGGGCGCATCTCGACCATGCGTCCGCATGGAAAGACGGCATTTTTAGATATAAAGGATTGGACCGGAAGGATACAAGCATATATAAAGCTGGATAAGGTTGGCCCGGAAAAGTTTGAGGTGTTTAAATTGCTGGATCTGGGTGATATTGTCGGTGTGGAAGGCGTACTCTTTAAAACCCGAACCGGTGAGATTACGATTTATGCGGATGATTTTACCATCCTGACAAAATCTCTTTTAACTCCGCCCGAAAAGTGGCATGGCCTGAAGGATGTTGAGCTAAGGCACCGGCAGCGGTACGTCGATTTATTTACCAATACCGAGGTCATGGATACCTTCCTGAAACGGATAAAGATTATGAAGCATATACGGAAATTCCTGGATGACCGGGGTTTTGTAGAAGTGGAAAC
Source organism: Candidatus Brocadia sapporoensis (assembly GCF_001753675.2). Taxonomy (GTDB): domain Bacteria; phylum Planctomycetota; class Brocadiia; order Brocadiales; family Brocadiaceae; genus Brocadia; species Brocadia sapporoensis. The sequence goes on from NZ_MJUW02000088.1 coordinate 25,024, forward strand.
CCCCATGATGCAGTCCATTCCCGGTGGAGCCGTGGCACGGCCTTTCATCACGCATCACAATGCCCTCGATATCGATCTCTATCTGAGGATTGCACCGGAACTCTATCTGAAACGGTTGCTTGTGGGCGGCATGGAACGGGTTTATGAGATTAACCGTAATTTCAGAAATGAAGGCATCTCTACACGGCATAACCCGGAATTTACCATGATGGAACTCTATCAGGCCTACAGTGACTATCATGGCATGATGGAGCTTACGGAGAGTCTGGTGACATCACTGGTCAAGGAATTATATGGTGGATTCGAGATTCCTTTTGGGGAACGGAAGATTAATATGACGCCGCCCTGGCGCCGTGCAACTTTCTGTGAATTGCTGAAGGAATGTAGCGGTGTGAGTTTTGAAGACGAGGCGGGGTTGATAAGAAAATCGAAGGAACTGGGACTGGAGACCCAGGGCGTGGACAGGGATAATATGGCCAACACTATCTTTGAGCATGCCGTAGAGCCAACGCTGAATAATCCTACCTTTGTGTTAGACTACCCCACCTCGATTTGCCCTTTAACAAAGACCTGTGAGCACGATCCACGTTTTGCCCAGCGGTTTGAGCTGTACATGGCATCGATGGAAGTGGCCAATTCGTATTCCGAGCTTAACGACGCACCGGAGCAGGATAAGCGGTTCCGTGAACAATTAGGAACCGAGGCAGATATTACCGGGAAGATAGACGAGGATTTCCTGACTGCCTTGAAGTACGGTATGCCGCCAGCCGGCGGGCTGGGGATTGGCATCGACAGGCTGATCATGATCCTTACCAACAACGTTTCCATTCGGGAGGTTATCCTCTTTCCGCTTCTAAAACCGAAATGATTTTGCTAATTGTAGTGAACGAAATAAATCATACCTTCGGTTACCGTGTGATATATCCCAAACCCATGCGTATATTCAAACAACATGGACAAACAAGGTTGTCCATGCCACCCTGTAACCCGTTTAAACCAATGAGAATTCCTATACAATCAAGTTACTCACTCCTATCGAAAGGGGAGTAGGAGGTTGTGATTTTTCAAGAAAAATGGCTCTTCTAATCCCCTCTGTCTCCCTTATTCTAAAGGGGATTTGTCTTCACATTCGTATCGCTAACTATAATTCACCAGACACAAAGGACGCCAAGAAAAGTTTACATGACAAAGATTGATGAACCTTTATATGTAGCAATCTCTCTGGATATCGATCCGGATGCCAATAGCGCTGTGGAAGGTCGGCATGATACCCTTTCTTTTCCTATAGAACATGGCAAAGTAAGCATCGAAGCCTGCAGGAAGGGACTGCAAAGGATACTGGAATGCCTGGACTTCTATGATATAGACGCCACCTTATTTTATGAGGCACGAACGGCCCAAATGCTTATTGCAGACAGGATGGATTTACCCGGATTATCCGAACGGCATGAAGTGGCCTGCCATTCCTTGAAACACGAGGATTTTTTAGGAAAGGTCTCGGGTATGCCTATGGATGAAAAATCCATTGATAATGCAGTAACAGAGGCTAAGGGGATACTGGAAGATATTTTTAAGAGAGATATAAAGGGGTTTCGTGCGCCCTATACAAGAATCAATCGTGCTATTGTAAAAATCCTGGAACAGACAGGGTTTCAATATGACTCCTCAGAGACAATAGCTATGGGGAAGGAATGGAAAGGGGGGCCGTTTCCCCTTGAAATGTTTGATTCGAATCTTCTGGAATTGGCATTACCATCCTTTTATGATGCAAAGGGCAGAAGGATGTCTTCTTACCTATGGGCAATTTTTGAGGGCCGGAGGGTTTCTGGCGATTATATTGATGCAGTTTTGTGGGCAAGAAGCATAGCAAAAGGCGGGCTCTTCGTTTTTTCGATCCATCCCTGGCATTTGTATGTAGATTGTCAGGGAAATCCATTTAACAGGGAACAGGTACAAAAAAACTGGGAGAATTTGGAATATATACTTTCCCAGCTCAAACAGATGCAGGAGGTGCAAATAATCCGACAGGATAATTATTTGGATCAATGGTTACAATTATGACATGGCAAATTCTTTCGGAAAGATTCAGACTCACTGCCAAACAGTCTGATTTCTTTAGCTTGCAGGCGGATTATGGAACGGATATTTAAAAATTCCTTAATCATAAAGGAAAAGTAATTCTTACCGTCTTTTTACCGGTCGCATGCGGGTTCAGGTTTATCACCCGCTTTCAATATTTTGAATAGTTAATATTCCTACTGCCCGCACAGAGCGCTAGTCCTAAAACAAGCGAGGTTTAAAAAACCTCGCCAATCATCCTAAATTCAGCCCTATT
>NZ_MJUW02000031.1 GCF_001753675.2 Candidatus Brocadia sapporoensis
CCTAACTATTCTGAGAAAATATTCTCTCTCACCATCCGTTTCGCTGAATAGTTACTAAAACCCTGCAAAGAGACGTAATGAACTCAGCGGTCAGAAGGTGTCGTAACTCCTGCAGTAAAGTGATGTGGTGAGCAGCTAGTTGGAAAGTCGTATGTCTTTCCCGCCATGCCTTTCAATCTCTCCATTTCCTTCCATTCTTCTTCTGTGTAAAGGAGTTGGGGCGTTACCGTTTTTTTTAAGATAAATGATTTAATCATGGTATCAAAGATAAACTCAAATTCCCGGGGGCTGATGTTTTTTCCGCCGAGCCCGCTAATAAAAGAGAGTAAAAGAGGTTTGTTCTTCTCATGATATAACGTACCGGCAATTTCTGAATACAAAATTCCTCCCTTTCCCACGCTAATGTTTTGATCAAGGACAGCCACGGTCTTTTTTCCTTCCAGTGCCTCTTTTAAATCTGCTTCCGGAAATGGTCGTATGAGCCTTAGTCTTAAAAGCCCTGCTTTTATGCCTTTCTTCCTGGCCTTTTCCACAGCAGCCTTTCCCAGGGTTGAAAAGGAATTTGTCATAATCAGTACATATTCGGCATCCTCAACCATAAACCTTTCGATGGCATGATAGCTGCGGTCAAATATCTTTTTAAATTCCTCTGAAACTTCATGATAAACATCCAGTGCCTTTATACTGGCCAGGTGCATCTGATATTTGAAATATGAATAGAGTGAACCGCCAATGACCGCCAATCCCTGTGCCATGGGCTGGCTTGCCTTGAAGAAGGCGTGCTTTGGTTGATACGGGGGCAAAAACCTTTCTACCGCATCCCTGCCCGGTATCTCAACGGGTTCCCGCGTAAAGGAAAGATGAAATCCATCCATATTTACAAAGACGGGAAGAAGGACGCGTTCATCCTCTGCCAATCGGTATGCCAGTAAGACCGAATCCAGCACTTCCTGGCAGGTTTCACAGTGAATCTGCAAAAAGCCGGAATCTCTGGCAGCAAGGATGTCGTTATGGTCAGGTTCCAGCGTTATGGGAGCAGACAGACCCCTTGATACATTTACCATTACAAGGGGCACCCGCCATCCTGCTACCGTGTAAAGCATCTCAAAGCCATACAAAAGACCCTGGCTTGACGTTGCGGTAAAGACTCTCGCCCCGGTTGCAGATGCAGCCCCGGCAGCGGCAATCATGGAATGCTCTGAGTCTAAAGAGACAAACCCGGCATCCATAACCCCGTCGGAAATCCACTTTGCCAGGGTTTCGATGATCTCTGTTTGAGGCGTTATTGGGTAAGTTGGTACATAGTCAACCCCAGCCAGTCTTACTCCCCAGGCAACAGAAGCATTGCCGGTAAGCATCTCCCGTGTTTTCAACACTGTACTGTCCTCTCCTCAAAGCTTAAATTTCAAATAAATCATAATAGTCAACATTATCTGATTTACTATGTTCCGGAACCAATGGGTATTGTAACATCCAGCTTGTGCATATTCCCAGAATGATTGCTATTACAAAACTGATCATGGTGCCGATTAATATGTATTCTGCTTCTTTCCGGTGGTTCGATGTCCGGGTCTCGCCAAATCGCAGGATTGATTTCGCCGCAATCAGTAGACCAATGGCTTCAAAATGTTTTAGCAGGACAAATGTTAGTATTAGGATACGCTCCAGACGTCCAATCCATAGCCCGGCCTTTTCCAAACCGTGGGAAGACGTTTCCTTGATTACTTCATTTCGCCATGGTTTTGTGATCCTGCCGATCAACGTGCCGGCTGGCCAGATTACCAGAAGATAGGATAAAATGATAGTCCAAAATCGTACATCTGATGTATGTGAGAACAAAAATATGGCGATTTCAGATGGATCACCCCGTATCAGTAATATCCAGCATCCTAAGAGAATAATAAGATATCCCAGATGGTCCAGCAGAAACAATCGGTTTGTATCCTCTTGTGGAGATGTCAGTCCGTCACGCAAAACGTGTGCAATAAAAATAACGAACGGGAGCCAGATTGCGCTCCACAAGCCTGCAAGAGTATATGCAAGCGCCCCAGCAAATGCCCCATGCATATAAAGCCAGCCAGACCGCCATGTTTTACAGAACTGCGATCCCGTCAGGGAATCTCTCTGAAAGAAAAAATCCGCTACCACGTAAGCTATGACAAGACGTAAGAGTAACGACACATCATCATGATTCAACGGGCAGTGCATTATAAGCTCCTATGTTTATTGTTGTTTATTATAAGTCTCTGAGCTTCCTTCTCGCGGATTGCTTGTTCATATCGATGGCACAGTTTTTCAATGGCCCAGCCACCGGCACTTTTTAAGCGTTGACGAACCGCTGGTTGAGAGACACCAAATTCCTTGGCAGCCTTTTCTTGAGTTAGACCCCGGATTTGTCCGAGTATTGCCTGTGCCTGTTCCCCGGACCATCGGTTTATCAAGGCATCGAGTAAGGCGCATTCTATATCCAGTTCTGCATCAACCTCTCGCCAGGGAGTCCGTATTATCAATCTCTGATCACCTTTCATCTCGTCCAGTGTCTGTCCGGAGCGACGAAACGCCTCACCATCTCCTTCCGACCCGCGGCCGGCAGGAAGAAAATCAATGGATCCAATCCCTATGGCGATCCGTGCATCAAGTGCATAGCGGCGTTGTTTCGTTTTAAAGCCATGGCGTAAACTGGCACGGATAGCAATTGCCGCACGGAAAGCCGTATCTGGTTTGGTTAACACACCCTGGAAACTATCCCCGCGGTGTATTTCAAACGATGCATGTATTCCGTCGGGCATCATATCTTTGATGGTATTAAACGAAGATTTTAAAGCCGACAGGAGACGGCTTCGTTGGCTGGACGTAAGTTTCGACGAATCGACGATATCCCCGGTTATTACAGCATAAAGCTTGTCGTTTTTCATGACCCGTATTTTATGGAAGCTTTCATATTATAAGCCTGCAATATTATAAAAGTAGTATATAAGCCTTAGGGCTTATAAAGCAAGAAAATAATGGTAAATGGCAGAATGTATAAATGGATAATAAAACCTTATTCCCGCGAGATTCAAAAAAAGCGTCGTGTATTGAATAAAAATAGGGATATTTTTGAAATAGAAGTTTTCAGTTGAAAGGTGAAATATGTCAATTTGAGTTCATAGCTCTTTAGCCCGGTATTTAAAATTGTCGCTGAATAGAGATTTTTCATTATAGCCTTGTTCTCATTATGGTGAAAAACGCATTCTCGAAGTGGGAGAACGTTTTCCCATAGACGCTTGTCCGTTTGTAAGCATCAGCATACAGAAGTTTTCCTTCTTTGGCAGCGGTACGAACTTGCCGGAAGAAAAGTTTTCTATCCGGTATTGTTGAGTATTGTAAAATTCGGAAAAATATTTTTGTGCAGGTTTTCCGATATCCAGCAATCTTCGCACAGCTACAATTTAGCTTATTTTGAACTGCCGTACAAACTTTCTCTGTGGGTTTAGCACTATCTTTGATTTGTTCCCATTTTTTGTAGCAAGCGCTGAGGAGCAAGAAATTCTACGGATACATGGTTATAAAATTTTTCAGTAATGTCTTCGGACGAGCGTATAAACCGAAGATCAGGCGCTGTGGATTTGCCTAGCCAGATGTGAGCCAGTTCGTGAGCAAGGGCAAACATTTTGGCTGCTGTGAAATCTTTGCCATGAATAAAGATGTAACGAGCATAATTACCGGTAAGGACAAAGCCGCGAAATTCATCAGAATTTAACGGACGGTGTGTGTTATTCTCAACCACACTATTCGTGGCTAAATAGTGACTGAACGGGAACACGCTTTTTTTGAAAGCGGCAGGGTGGTTTTTCGCTTACGGAAATCTTTTCTTAAAATATTCTGCCAGACTTTTGACAAAAACAAGGTTCTTTTCCTCGTTTTTCCTGTTTCTGCACCATTTTTGACTACTCTGGACACGCCTATCTCCCTGCCATACTATTTTTTCACGTTTTTTAGGCGGCCTTTCGTAGCTTCTCGTGCTTCTTTCGCGCCCTCTCCTGAAGCACGTTGCCCAGCTTGTGTAAATTTGCAGCCACCACTCCCCGTGCACAATATCTTTTAAATGCATGCAACCCCTTGTTCAGACACCAAACGATTGATGTCCGATTTAACTGCTAAGCGCTTACGTCTGAGATTCTGAAACGTCCTGCCCGACTCCCCTGCCTGCTCCTCTCAGTTCTTCCGGCCATTCCTAATCATGATTACCTCCGGTATATACAGACTCAGCAACTCCGTATGCGGCTCAAATATCGAATAACCTTCTCCCTTGTCGGTATCCGCTCGCCTTTTATCACCCTTACTTCGATTAACTCCGTACAGGTCTCTCCATAATCTCAATGTGCTTTTTCAGCATCCCGTGAAAATACTCAAGCCTCTCAATTTTCACGGCACTGATTTGTTGAGAGCACCCTCCCGTAGATCGCCAACGTACTTGCCTCTATCTTTTCACTTACACTACTCGCCAATCCAAGATATCTCTTTGCCCGTTCTTTCGTTGTATCTTCCTTATTCTTTCCCCCGCCAAATAACGCTTTGGCGCTGATCCTCATCAATTTCCTGAGCTCTCTTCTCCAATAGTTGCCCTTGCGCCAGCCCTTCCCCTCCAGAAGCCCCTCTCCTATTGCACCTCTATCACGTCCAGACTCTTGCGTGCCGCATTCCACAGCAAATTCACGTCCTTCGGAAAGTGTACATCGCTCTCCGGTACATACGTATCTTGCCATCTTTTTTCATCCCCCTCAATCCCTTTTTCTCCTAAATTTTATCAACACGCTTCCACGATGACCCAAAAATTTTATACCGCAGTGAAGCCGTAACCGAATTTTTCCTGCTGAGGGGAGAAGAGGGTGTAAAAAAGAAGGTTTTTGCATGGTAATTCTATGACAGATTCCTGTCTCTGGTAACGATCCGATAGGACTGTTATTTATGCCCTTGGGTGTGCCGTATCATATACCTGCTTTAGCCGTTCAGTAGTAATATGGGTGTAGATTTGTGTTGAAGAAAGGTTGGCGTGCCCCAGAAGCTCTTGTACGGACCGTAAATCTGCGCCGTTGTCTAACAAATGAGTTGCAAAACTGTGTCGAAAGGTATGGGGAGAAATATTAAGACTCATACCGGCCATTTTTACATACTTTTTCAGCATCCTTGCCACGCTGCGCTCGGTCAGACGTCCGCCGCGATTATTTAAAAAGAGCGCTTTATTAGCAGAACCTCTTGCGTTGAGATATGATCGTATAGCATCTAAGGCATGCTTCCCAACAGGTTGCAAACGTTCCTTCCTGCCTTTTCCTTTTATTTTGACAACTTCATTAAAAAAATCTATATTCTCAACATCCGTTCCGACCAGTTCACTCACCCTCATACCGGTACTGTACAGGGTTTCCAGAATAGCCCTGTCACGAATGCCCTGCGTCGTGTTCAGCATCGGGAGATTTAAGAGGGTTTCTGCCCCTTTGACACTCATAAAGCCAGGTAGATTTTTTTCCAGTTTTGGCGTCCGAATGTTCTCCACGGGATTACCTTTTACCACGCCCTCACGATACAGAAATTTATAAAGAGACCGGATGGATACCAGTTTTCTGGCAATCGTGGTTTTTGAATAGTTCTTTTTTTTTAAGAAGGCAAGAAAGCTTCTTAATAATAAGCGTGTAACGCTTTCGAGATCATGACAACCTTCCCCGGTTAGAAACGAAAGGTACTGATACAAATCATTTCGATAAGCCCTTAGCGTTTGTGGCGAAAAATTCCTGTTGTGTTCAATGTGAGCAAGATATTTATTGACATAGCTCTGCATAGTTTTAACCCCTCGTTAACAACGTTTCGAATTATCAAAACCGAACGTTTTGCAGCACATCGTGTCAGCAGGATTCAAGGACAAGAAGATTCACATACCAATTCCTTCTCCACGTAACTAAAATCTGACGAATCTTAACATACTCATAGGAATATGACAAGGACAATACGGCATTTTAAGGCGCTTTACCGGCGATTTACCTTGACAAAATTTTCCATCATATCTAGAATTACTCACCGTAACCGCAATTTCCCGTCTTCCGTTAAAAATAAGAAATTCTGTATCAAAAAAATCTGAATTTATTATGAACCAGTCACAACCAGAAAAAGTCTGACGATATCCATGGATTCCAGAAAAAACATAATCGGTGAAGTTTTTGTCCGTGAAGTCGGAAATGCCTGCACACCTGTAGAAGCATTTTGCAGATTCTCTTCACAACCAAATCTGTTTTTTCTTGACAGTGCCTTACCCGTAGCAGGGATTTCGCGATATTCCTTTTTGGGTTTTAATCCTTTTTTAATTATGAAGGCAAAACAACGTAAAATCACTTTGACTGACAAGAGTGGCACCCTTGAAATTGAAGGAAACCCTTTTGAGCACCTTCGCGAACTGCTCAAGCAGTTTTCATTAAAAAATACCATGGAATCCGCTCCTTTTGAATGCGGTGTGGTTGGATATTTTGGCTACGATTTGCGCCTTTTTATAGAAAGAGTATCCATCAGGGCGGTTGACGATATTGCACTGCCTGACATGTACCTGGGATTTTATGATACGATTATAACATATGATAATTTCCTGCAGAAATGTTATGTAATCGGAGTAGACTTCGGTTTGGATAATACCCTGCAAGGCAGAATGGAACACCTTGAGGAAGTATTGAGCAGGAAACCCGATGTTGCACAGGAAACAGGGTATGACAAATCCGATGCGGAAATATCCGAACCCATGCTGAAATATAATTTTCCAAAAGAACGCTATATCGATGCAATCCGGCGTATTAAGGATTACATCGCCGCCGGCGATGTTTATCAAGTCAATCTCTCTCAACGAATAGAGACGCATATTGATATTCCCCCCTACAAACTGTATAAAAGATTGCGTTCGGTAAACCCAGCCCCATTTTCCGGCTATTTGGGCTTTGATGAGGTTGCCATTATCAGTTCCTCGCCGGAACGGTTTCTCAAAATGAATGACAGACATGTTCAGACCCGTCCCATCAAAGGCACCCGGCCCAGAGATAAGGACCGTAATACAGACGAGTTTTTGAAACAGGCATTGCTTTTGAGCCCAAAGGATGACGCAGAGCTCACCATGATTATTGATCTGGAGCGTAACGACCTTAGCCGCGTGTGCGATTATGGTTCCGTCAAAGTCACAGAGAGGAAGGTTTTGGAAGCCTATCCCACCGTGTATCATCTGGTAGCCACGATTGAAGGAGATTTGTATGAACAATATGATTTCATCGATCTGCTGAAAGCTACATTTCCCGGTGGTTCCATTACCGGAGCGCCAAAGATCCGTGCCATGCAGATCATTGATGAACTGGAACCCACCCAGCGAAGTGTATATACAGGAGCCATCGGTTATATCGGGTTCAATGGGAACGCAGACATGAACATAGCCATACGCACGTTTATTATGAAAGGCAACACCGTGTACTTCCAGGTGGGAAGCGGCATTGTGGCGGATTCTGATGAAGAAGAGGAATATGAAGAGACGATGCACAAGGCCAGCGCCCTCATTGAATCATTAAAGATGCAGAATTCCATGAACAAAAGCAGTGGTGCATGATGACATCCACGCCAAACGTTATCTTCTTAAATGATGCCATTGTGGATGAAACTGAGGGCCGCTTGAGGATTCTTGACCGGGGTTTCCTTTACGGAGACGGGCTTTTTGAGACCCTGAGAACCTATGAAAAAAGACCCTTTCGGCTCGACTCTCACGTAACACGTCTCACGAATTCCGCACGGTATTTTGACATCCCTTTTCATTATACGACTCAGAACCTTCAGCAGATTATTGAACAACTCCTTACCAGGAATAAACTGCGGGACGCTTATGTCCGGATGACGTTGTCTCGCGGATTTGGGACGAATGGACTCGTTCCAGCAGGTATATGCCAACCTACCTTTTTGATTCATACAAAACCGTTTACCGCGTATCCTGCCTCATTCTATAAAACAGGCGTATCGCTTATCACCTCTTCCATACGGCGAAGCGCCACGTGTCCCATTTCAAACCACAAGACGCTCAGCTATTTGACGAATTACCTTGTTAAAAAAGAGGCTATTGCCCAGGGCGCTCACGACGCGCTCATTTTGAATACGGAGAGTCATGTCTCCGAATGTGCCGTTAGCAATATCTTTCTTGTTGAAAGAAATACCGTGATTACCCCTTCCCTGAAGGCTAATCTCCTCCCCGGCGTTACCCGCGGGACAATCCTTGAACTCTGCAAGAGAAATGGCGTGCATGCGTCTGAAGAGTTGTTTGGGTTAGAAAGGGTATTGGCTGCCGATGAGGTCTTTCTTACGAACTCTCTGATGGAAGTAATGCCGGTCTCTGCAATCAATGGAAAAACCGTAGGAAGGCTTGTTCCCGGCGTTATAACAAGCCTTTTACACAATGAGTACCAGGCATTAACCCACTGATTTCTAAATAAAATATCTGCTATTATTACTCATTCGTCAGGGATACAGGCCTCTTACCGAGATTGCGGCTGCAACCCTTTTAACGGCAATTGTCATAGCTGCAGTGCGCATGCTCAATTTCTTTTCCTGAGAAAGGGAGTGGACTTCTTCGTAAGTGCAATCGAGGATGTTCTTGAGCTTTTCATTCACCTCACGTTCACTCCAAAAATAGCGTTGAGCATCCTGCACCCATTCAAAATAGGAAACAACCACACCTCCGGCATTCGCCAGAATATCTGGAATGACGGGTATTTTGCGTTTGGCCAACCGCTGGTCAGCTTCTACTGTTGTGGGTCCGTTGGCGCCTTCAACAATAAGCCGCGCCCGTATTTTATCCGCATTCTCTTCGGTAATCTGATTGCTCATTGCCGCTGGCACCAACACATCGCACGGCAGTTCCAGCAATGATTCATTTGTCATCCCTTCGGCATTGGGAAAACGATCAAATGATCCATTTTCCTTATAATATTTGATGAGTGCGGTATGGCTAAGACCCCTTGGGTTATAAATTCCTCCTTTCGAACTACTCACGGCAACAACCCTGCATCCCATTTCGTTGAGGAATTTTCCAACGGCAGACCCCACATTCCCATACCCCTGAATTATCACTTTGAGGTTCTTCAGATTCATTTTCTTATATTTCACGGCATGGGCAATTGTATAGGCAATACCAAGACCCGTCGCATGAGTCCTACCCAAAGAACCTCCGATATTAACAGGTTTGCCGGTAACAATTCCCGGTGTATAATAACCATTGTTTATGCTATACGTATCCATTATCCATGCCATGACTTGTTCATTGGTATTTACGTCAGGTGCAGGAATGTCCTTTTCGGTTCCGATGATAGGCATGATTGCATACGTATAACGGCGCGTAAGCCTTTCCAGTTCTCCTTTTGAAAGAGTCTTGGGATTACAAATAATACCCCCCTTGGCGCCCCCAAACGGCACACCAACCAAAGAGCACTTCCACGTCATTTCCATCGCCAGTGCCTTTAAGTTATTAAGGGTGAGCTCCGGGTGATAACGGATGCCGCCTTTGTATGGACCCCTCGCTGCATTGTGCTGCACACGAAATCCGGTAAAAACTCTCAGAAAACCATTATCCATCCGTATCGGAATAGAGACGGTTAACATCCGGTCAAAATTCCTGAGCACTTGATGGATGTCCTCAGAAAGCGGTATCCGTTTTGACACCTGATCAAATTGTGCTAATGCGGTTTCCCATGCATCAGATATCATGGTGTTCTTTGGCATACTTCTAATCCATCTTCATGCTTTGGAGTTTTTCGGACTACAGATACTCATTACGGCCAAGAATAAATCAGAATATTTTGTCCCTTCTGAAAGCGGGGTATTGATGAATGCTCTTAAATGGGTATCCATACTTAAAAGTTCTTCGGTACCTTGGGAAATGCAAGTGGTACACTTTGGTATTTAATCTGAACCATTTCTCCTGTCAGCGCTTTCATAAATTCAATAAGATCATTGACCTCTTGGCCGGTTAAATTTAAGGCGTGAATGTCGGCGCTCTTATTCTCACTTCTTCCGCCACCCCCATTATAAAACTGTACTACTTCAAACAACGTGGGGAAAAATCCATTATGCATATAAGGGGCTGTATCGGTAATATTTCTCAGGGTGGGCGTTTTGAATGCCCCTTTATCAGACTCGTTCCTGGTAACATTATACCGACCTAAATCTTCTTTGAGCGGGCCATCTGGCGGTACACCGATATTATGGAATTTGTTGTCGGTAAAATTCGGTCCGTTATGGCACTTGATACATTCAGCCTTGCCTTGAAACAAATCCATACCGCGCTTTGCCGATTCACTCATAGCATGCACATCGCCTTGCATATACCGGTCAAAAGGCGAATTGGCATACACTACCGTTCGCTCAAAGGCAGCAATTGCCTTGGCTATGCCGTCAGCAGTTACACCGGTTCCAAATACCTCCCGGAAGGCCTTGACATACTCAGAAATCCCGCTGAGCTTTCGTACGACATTATCGAGCGTTTCAAACATCTCGTTCGGGTTCTGGATGGGACCTAATGCCTGTTCTTCTAAGGTAGCCGCCCGGCCATCCCAAAATTGAAGATCGTTGTAGGCAGTATTAATGATCGTAGGTGAATGTCTCCCGCCTTCCTTTGACGTCGGGCCACCCAGTATCCTGGGCAATCCATCTGCAAAACCTAAGACCGGGTTATGGCAGGTCGCACAACTAATCCAGTTATTCCCTGAAAGACGAGGATCAAAATAGAGCTTCTTGCCCAATTCAACCTTTGCTTCCGTCTGCGGATTATCAGCAGGAATGGTTACTGGCGGAAGAGGGCCGATAGGCGGGAAAAGAGGGAAATCACTGGCATAAATTCCTTGTATGGTTAAAATCAGTCCGACAATACCACTAAAAAAAGATTTTGTAGCTCGTATCATAATCATCTTGACGAACCTCCTTTCATAGAAATCGTTTAATGCACAGAAAAACCGCCATCCACACAAAGAACCTGCCCGGTAATATAATCTGATGCCTTTGATGCCAGAAATACTACCGGACCGGAAAGATCCGCTGGCTTGCCAATTCTCTTTAAAGGTATCCTGGAAACGATAATATTTTTTAGTTTTTCATCTTGTAACATTGTTTTTGTCATCTCCGTTTCCATGGTATAGGGGGCAATGGCATTTACCGTAATATGATATTTTGCCCATTCAATGGACAGCGCCCTTGTTAACTGGATTACTCCGCCTTTGCTTGCGCAATACGCTGCAGAATTGGTGGCTCCAAACATCCCCAGGACGGAACTGACATTTATGATCTTCCCCTGTTGCCGTTCGACCATATGCCTGCCCACTACCTTTGAACACAGATAGGTACTGGTAAGATTGATTTCTAACATTTTACGCCAATCCTCTAGAGAAAATTCAAGGAACGGGCCGCCAAGAAACGTACCTACATTATTCACCAGGATATCGATGGTATTCAATTCCGTCAAAACTTTCTCCACCATCTTATCTACATCTTCCTGCCGGGTAACATCCGCAGCAATCGGTATAGACTTAACGCCATTTTCCAGAATCTCCTGTGCTGTGGCTTCAATGTCAGATTGAGTGCGGCTTGCTACGGCAACATGAGCGCCTGACTCAGAGAGTGCCAGGGCCATCGATTTTCCCAGGCCTTTCCCGGCGCCTGTAACCAACGCGACCTTATCACGCAAACTGAAGAGTTCAATGCACATATTTACTTCCTCCGTTTCTTATCGTATGAGTACAGCCCGATGCTGTCTCATCCGGTATGTAGCTGTTTCGCCTTGGCCTAACTCTTGCCTTACAAATGTTTTGCTCAGGTAGTAACTCACCCGGTACCGCAATAACAATGCAGAGCTCATCGTGGGTACCACGGTTACTCTTTCAAGTTATGTCTTCGGTACAGGGTGGCATGAACAAACTTGTTTGTCCATGCCACCCTGTAACTCGTTTAAATAAAACGAAAGCTCCTGTACAATCAAGCTATTTCAGCAAACTATTGATATTAAAATCCGGTTCCAATATCTCTTCTTTATGGTTCTCAATGTCTACCTTCTTTTCCATCAGTTGCGCCAAGTCGGATGCATTTTTATTATCCCCCAAGAGAATTGCGCCCACAAGTCTTTTCTGCTTTATAAAGAGCTTCTTATAAAGACACTTCTCAGGATTTGTCCGTTTGATCTGTTCGACGCCGTTATCCTCTGAGAGTATATCACCCATTGAAGTCAGTCGAATGCCTGCCACCTTCAGTGTCGTTGACGGCACCGTACCCCCATATATTTCATGCCCTCCGGCCATATTAATGCCGGCAACGACCCCTTGTCTTTGCGCAGCCGGCCAGATCCCGTATATTCTTCCTTTATATTCTGCAACATCCCCGGCTCCATATATGCCGGGAATATTCGTTTCCAAATGATCATTCACAAGAATGCCTTTATTCACAGATATGCCAGCCGTTCTGGCCAGGATAATATTTGGCACAATACCTGCAGAAACCAGAATGAAATCACTTTCAATAATCCTTCCGTCCGCTAACTCAAGGATTTTTTTGTGGCCTTTCTCCCGGATGCATTTGGATTTGGCGTCCAAAATAAATGTAAGCCCCATTCCCTCCATCTGTTTCTGTAACGTAGCGGCGCCTTCCCCGTCTAATTGTCTGGGAAGCAATCGATCGGAAACTTCGACAACGGTCACGGATGTCCCCAGTTTTCTGAGTCCATTTCCTGCTTCGATGCCCAACAGCCCACCGCCAATAAGGGTGGCCGTCTTTGCGTTCGTGGCGCAGCGCCTGATGGCCATTACGTCTTCTACCGATCGTAGCGTAAAAACTCCTTTGACCGTGTCAATCCCTTCAATGGGAGGCAGGGCGCCTCTGCTACCCATTGCCAATAACAATTTGTTATACGTAAAATTCGACCCATCTGTTAACAAAATTTTGTGATTCCCGGAATCGATCTCTTTTACAACACTGTTTAGAGATAATTGGATTTTGTTCTTATCATACCACTCGCGGTTGTAAACGAAAAATGTATCCAGAGCAATTGTTCCTGCCAATAATTCTGGTATTCTGGGCCTGGAATAAAAGGGATAATGCTCCTGCGTAAAAATCTTTATTTCTGCCAAAGGATCCCTTTTGCGGATGGTCTTTGCCGCTTCTGTTCCGGCTACTCCGTTACCAATAACAATATATTCTGTACCCACAACACCACCTATCTAAGGTTCATGAAAAAGATTTTTCAGACATCGCATACGAACTTTACCGGCCGAAACTAATTCCTATCGATTCCGCTACTTTTACCAATCCTTCCTCCGTTGGCACCTTTTTCTGGCCTTGGGTGACCTCGCTTAGCGAAACTGACTCAATCCTTTTCCCCCGCAAACACACCATCTCGCCAAATCGTTTATTAGCAATCAGATCCATCGCTGCCACACCAAATTGAGTTGAAAGGATACGGTCAAAGGCACAGGGAGACCCTCCTCTCTGCACATGTCCAAGGACGGTGACGCGCACTTCCCTGCCATGACAACTGATATTAGCTCCAACTTTATTTCCGAGACCACCAAGACGTTCTGCGCTGCCTCCCGTTTCCGCGGGACATAATATCGAAATATCCCCTCCTACAGGTTTTGCGCCTTCAGCCACAACCACAATACTCGATCTGCTGCCACTGTTTTTACGATCGTCAATCTTCTTGCATACTCTTTCCATATCAAATGGGATTTCCGGAATGAGAATTACATCAGCACCGCCACCAATCCCCGTTTCTAAGGCTATCCATCCTACATAGCGGCCCATGACCTCTACCACCATAACCCGATGATGGCTTTCTGCGGTGGTATGTAATCGATCGAGGGCATCCGTGGCTGTTTGTACGGCAGTCCGAAATCCAAACGTAACATCTGTTGCCAGAATATCATTGTCAATAGTCTTTGGCACCCCAACAACCGGACAGCCCCGCTTAAATAATTCATAGGCAATCTTTAATGTGCCGTCACCACCAATAACAATCAGGGCATCCAAGCCCATCGATTGAATATTGCCCAACACCTCACGGGAAATATCCCGCGTCTCAGACCTTCCGTCTATTGTGATCTTATATTCAAAGGGATTCGCCCTGTTCGTTGTACCCAGCATAGTCCCGCCAACCGAGAGAATTCCCCGGATGCTCTGTGGTGTTAAGTCCCGCGTTTTATCCGGCAAAACAAGCCCTTCAAAACCGTCCTCGATTCCTGTTACTTTGTAGTCGTACTTCTCCGATGCCGATTTAACAACGGCGCGGATGACGGCGTTCAATCCCGGACAATCCCCTCCACCTGTCAAAACACCAACCTTCTTCATTGCGTACCACTTTCCTTTCGTATCATTTGCATCGTAAAACAGGAGATATGCCTAGTGTAGCATTTCACAAAAATGTCTCCGTATTATATTGTCATTGCGAGCGGCAGCGAAGCAATCTTAAGTCTTTTGTAAACAACAGATTGCTTCGTTGCTCCACTCCTTGCAATGACATTTGCTTGTGTACAGGTTTTATGAAACGTTATACTAGTTGCCTTCTTCTCTGCCGAAGCCGGAGAAAGGGATGCTTGCCTTAACCGGGTTCTTGGGCAGGACGCATGCACCTGTGTACCCCAACCAGAACAGGTTGGAAAAGATAAAATCCAAAGTGTGAAATTCTCGAGTTAACCCTGTCAGGGCTTAAAAATCCCGACACGGTTAATTTTATGTTTTGCTAAAGGATATTAAAATGCCTGATTAACTTTAGAAGACCTTTATGGCCTCTTTTTCAAGACGAGTTTTCGTACGTATCCTGCCAAAACCCGTATCTCCACGGGTTTCAGCTTGTCACTCCATCTGGGCATCTTGTTCTTACCGTTCGTAATGGAATTTAAAATCTCTTCGTCTTTTTTTGTGCTCTGCCACTCCGGATCTGTAAGATTGGGGACTTTCAGTTCATGTCCCCTCTTCGTGCCGTTACCATCCTCGCCATGACAGGTGGCACAATGATATTCAAACAATTTCTTTGGATTAACTTCTTCTCCCTCTTGTCCCGAGACAGATGAGAACCCGGAACATAAGCTAAAGAAGGCAAGAAAAAATGCATGGTAAGCTATCGTTCGTTTCACATTAACCATATCTCAAAACTCCCCGATGAGCTTTTTATTTCTTTCCGAAACCTCTGACAACGGAAACTAACGCCTTGATTTCCTCCTGCGTCAATTTTTCTTTGAATGGCATCATCTTTTCCGGTGTTCCATTGTTAATTTGCCTGATGATCTGTTCGTCGGTCGTCTTTGCCTGCCATTCAGCATTCGCAAACTCACGCGCCCCCAGGCCTGTCCCAAGGTCGGTAGGATGACCGTTCTCCCCATGACAGGTTTTGCAATGGGTCATATACACTTTTGTTGCATCGATGTTTGATGCTCTTGAAATCGATATTCCAGAAAAATAGGTAGCTGCTCCTACGATGACGGACAGCGATACTCCTGCTAAAATCCCTCTTCTATCCATGTCTTTTTCTCCTAAAAATTAACGATGTTAAAGAAGCGAAACAGCCAACACTGATATTCGCAGCACGGTATAGCCACTTCTCAAGAAACCATCCACATTCATCTCCTGCATTGTGGATATCTCATTCTTCATACGTAAGAACCCGGATAATACCCATGGTGCCACCATCCGTGTTTGTAGTGCTGTCACACACAGAAATTACTTTTTTGATCTTGTTCTGCTGAAGAAATTCATTTACGGATCTATCCAGTTCCACTAGCTCGTTATGAACTTGAAATATCTTGAGAGGCGAAGTAAAGGTTTTCACTTTCACCATAGAGCGACTCCTTTGTAAAATGTGCAGAGAGAATTTATTTGGTTACGTTCACCTCTTTTGTGCCCTCCCAGATGCCATGGAGATTGCAACGGCTAAACACCCGAAGTGGTCTCTTGCCCGCATGATGCAAGACGATACTCATCGAAACCTCTGGCTTACTAAGTTCCGCAGTAAAATCCACTCGTGAGATATAAATGTGGCCGCAATAGAGGTCGACAAACTGAATGAAGTGACCGTTTTCCATACCATGAGGCACTTCTCCCACTTTTATAATAACCGTAAAGGGCTGTCCTGCCTTCACAACGTCCGGCACAGAAATCACAGGCACATGTTTTTTGGCCGTATCCGCCGGGCCGGTAGCTAAGGTATTGACCTGACAAAACAATGTACTCTCTGATGTCATGTATTCCTCCATAATAAAAATGTTGAAAAATTACATACTGCTTTTATGCAGCGATGCAGACACCATTTTGATTGCTTTTACAGGGCACGCCGGAATGCATCGTCCGCATTTGTTGCAGATGTGTTGCAGAATCTCTGCCTTCTCAGACTTCATAACGATCGATTCCACAGGACAGACGTGCAGACATTCTTCACAACCAACACACCCAGCCTTATCCACAACAATATTCATTTGAATATCTCGCCGGGGAATGATGCTGCATCCCTGCTGCCTCCGGCAAAAGGTTATAAGATTTATTCGGTCTTGACTTCTATCTTCCGCGGCTTTACATGCTCTGCTTTAGGCAAGACAAGAGACAAAACACCATCTGACATCTTCGCTTCGATTTTATCGCGATTAATTGCGTCTGAGATAACAAAATGCCGGTGATAATGTCCGACGGAGTATTCGTTATACAGCACCCTTTCATCGCGAAATGATTCCTGGGCAACCTCACCATTGATAATTAATTCATTATCCCGGAGGTCAATCATTACATTCTCCGTACCTACTCCCGGCATATCAATCAAAATCGTGAAATTGTCCGGCGTTTCATAAATATCAGACTGAGGAAAATACCAGTCGCCCTTTCCCGTAACAACACATTTGTCAGGAGTGATCTTCTTTTTTTCAACGGACGGATGTTCTTTTGTTTCCATAAACCAGCGCCTCCTTTTTCGCTAGGCTTTCTGAATCATCACTTGTTTGGGTTTTGCCTCGGGGGCCCTCGGGAGCGTTACCAGCAAAACACCATGTTTATACGATGCTGTTACCTTTTCTACATCCACTTTCTCAGGCAACATAAGGGAACGGGCAAATGTTCCATAGTTTCTTTCCCGGCGCAAATAAGTCGCCCTTGCTGCGGGGACAACAGGTTTTCGCTCTCCCTTGACCGTCAAAACATCGTTCACCACCTGAATGTCCAGAGCGTTAATCTGGATTCCGGGAAGTTCTGCACGAACAAAAACGTTTTCCTCATTTGCCGATACAATAATCGGGGGAAATTCCATAGATGAATATCCTTCCACCTGAGGCGCAGAGCTTAAAATATCTAATAAATCGCTCATTTCCTTCTGGATATGAGTGAGGCTATTAAGCGGACCTGTCCTGCCCCATCTTATAAGACTCATGAAAAGTCACCTCCTCTCGGTTTCATAAATGTGTTAAATATAAGCAAAAACCTTGTAATCGATTTTTTTTGTCCAGGATTTTGGATATATTGCTCTAAATTCTCGGATTAACTTCGTTTGTATTTTTAATCTTTCTGTAATCCTGAATGCACGAATCATTTCTTCTGGAGCGATAGCCAATACAACGTTTCATAAGAACCTATGCACAAGCAAATGTCATGAGAGGAGTGGTACGACGAAGAAATCTGTTGTTTACAAAAGACTTAAGATTGCTTCGCTGTCGCTCGCAATGACAATAACATATGGAGACATTTTTGTAAAACGCTACACTAGTTACAATAGTCTTTCATCGTTTGGCCTTTCGGAAAGGCCAAAATAACAACTGATGATTCTACACGAGAATGGAGAATTAGCAATAAAAATGCTAATAGAAAAATCGTTCGCAACGGGGGAATACGCCGGTAAGGATTTTCTGTGATCGGCCATTCTTATGATTTAACAAATCTTTTGCCCGATAATTGTTTTGCCAACTTTTTTATTTCAAGGATAAGCAAGGTACTGGTCACAACGGAAGCAGGAAGTTTTGTTATACGGATAATTTCATCAATATCTCTCGGGCTGCTGGACAGGAGTGAAAATATCTTTTTTTCCTGGGAGTTCAGCAAGAGGTTCCTTGGGTCGGTCGCGAAAGATGCTTCGCTATCACCCAGGGCTTCTGCAAGCGGCCCCAACTCCTGAATAATGTCGGAAATATCCTCGACGAGCTTGGCGCCATCCTTAATTAATTTGTGAGTGCCCCGGCTGTATATATTATCAATATTGCCGGGTATCGCAAACACCTCTTTTCCTTGCTCGAGCGCCCACTGTGCCGTTATCAGAGAGCCACTTTTTAATGATGATTCGACCACAAGTACGCCCAGTGACAAACCGCTGATCAGCCGGTTTCTCGGTGGGAAATTACGAAAATCAGGAGGTGTCTTCATGGAAAATTCGGATACAATTGCGCCCTGCTGAGCGATTTGTTCTGCCAGTTCGATGTTTTCTCGTGGGTAAATGACGCCCAGACCACTGCCGAGTACCGCAATGGTACGTCCATGGGAGGCAATAGCGCCACGGTGTGCAGCGGCATCTATGCCGCGCGCCATGCCACTGACAATACAAAGCCCTTTTTGCGCAAGAAGCCGGGCAAAACGTTCGGCCTGTGACAATCCGTAATAGGTGCAGCGCCGTGCACCCACAATAGCAAGAGCAATGACGTCTGTTTCCAGGATACTGCCCTTGACATACAGAACGAGTGGTGGATCATAAATGGTTTTAAGATGTTTTGGATATTGCTCGCTGGTATACGGCAGGATTTGAACTCCCATCTCCCTGGCCAAGTCAATTTCAGCCCCAATATCGATGGTTTTCGATTCCTCTACGATGGCGCTTGCGAGCTTCGGGCCAATGCCTGGCACGGACTCTAATTCTGCCCTTGGGGCATCAAGAATTGCTTCTGAAGAACCGAATCTTTCCAGGAGCGTTTTGTATGTCCTTATCCCGATCCCCCTGGTCATATTCAGACGCAAGAGGGCATCAAATTCTGTCAAGGTTATCTCCTCATAAAAACAACATGCGGGCTATCACAACAATACACACACCATGTGCTATCTGTTAAAGAGGTTGGTTTAATACTCGGTATAAAATTTCTTCCGTTACCTGGTCTGAGATAATGACCTCACCGATTTTTATTGGGAGAATAAACCGGAGCCTGCCGGCAATGGCCTTTTTATCCGTGTACAGGGCGCTGACAATATCCTCAGATGGTAAACCGGTATGAAGTGTCAATCCTAGCCGCCTGACTAATGAAAGTTGCCGTTCCAGCACCAGCGGATCGGTTAGCCCCATTTCCATGGCAATCTTTGTTGCATACAGCATTCCTATGGCTACTGCCTCCCCGTGTCTGTATCGTGTGTAATTCGTTACTGTTTCAATGGCATGCCCTATAGTATGTCCGTAATTTAATATAGCCCGCAGGTGTGTTTCCTTTTCGTCCTCTTCCACAACCTTTGCCTTGATCTTACAGGAAGTAGAAATGATGTTTACCAGCGCATTGTGGTTCAATTGCAGAATATCATACAGGGAATTTTCTATAAAGGCGAATAATTCAGCGTCCCGAATGACGCCGTATTTGATGACCTCCACCAGTCCCGCCACCAGTTCAACGGCCGGCAAGGTCGGGAGGGTGTCAGTATCAATAAACACCGCCCTGGGCTGATAGAAACTTCCAATCATGTTTTTCCCCCTCGGATGGTTCACGGCTACCTTACCACCAATACTGCTGTCGACTTGAGCAAGAAGTGAAGTAGGCACCTGAATAAAGGGAATACCACGCATGAAGGTTGCTGCAACAAAACCGCTGATGTCACCCACGACACCTCCGCCTAAAGCAACTATCAGGGAATTTCTATCCAACTGATGATCAAAACACGCATTGTAAAGCATCATTGCCGTATCAAGGGTCTTCTGCTCTTCACCCGGTTGTAATACGATGCGTCTGACATTAAACTTTTTCCGGGAAAGGCTTTCAGATACAATATCTCCATAAACCCTGTCGATGTTTTTGTCCGTAATCAGGAGTGTCTTGCAGTGACCCTTCTCCTGAATCAGGATATCACCAATTCGCTGGAGGAGTTCTTTGTCTATCAGGATGTTATACCCATTGGAGGATAAATTAACACGTATGGTTTCCATATATTTTTATGAGCTCCCGGAGAGACCGTACATAAACGTTCAGGTTAATATTTACCATAGATTCAGCTCGTTTTACAGAAAAAATGCATAGCGCAGCAAAGCCGCAGCCAAATCCTCCTCCATCGATGGAGGGCAAAAAACTTGCAAAAAATTTTTACACGGTAATGCTACAAGTGCATTTCACAGCAAGCGGCTGAACAGCGAGTTTAAAAATCATCACGCCGGGGAATAATTGCTTACCTCGGCACCAAAGCCCAGATACGGCACTGTCCTCCGGATCCACCCTCAATCTTAATGGGCGCCACAATAAGAGTGAATTTACTGGGCGGCAACGTGTCAAGATTGGCCATATTTTCCAGAATAAATTTTCCGGCGCGATTCATCACGTGATGAACCTGGAAGGTCGAACAGTTTCCGCAATCACCACTCAGGGTATCAATACCAACACCCTTCACATGCCGTTTTTCTACCAGAAAGACGGCCACTTCCTTCGAATAACCGGGAAAATGCATAAAGCCGGTCATGTCCCGGTTTTTGTACTCCTCAAAATTATGCCATCGCTTACCCCAGCCGGTATGCAATAACACTATCGAACCATCGGGTATCTGCCCATGGGTCTTCTCCCATTGCTCAATATCAGATAACAAAAGCACATAATCATGATCTTGCCCTGCCTTGCCGGTTATGTCTATCATAACAGCCGGTCCGACCAATTGTTCAAATGGAATTTGATCTACCGAGGCCTGATTCAGTTCAAAATGGTTGGGTGCATCGAGATGAGTACCCAGATGTTCCGGCGTACTGTATCTGCCGAAAAATACCATATCCTTTTTTATGTTCGCAATGCCCTCATACCTGAACGGAGTATAGTTTCCCACCGGCCAGTAAGCATTCTTTTCATTCAGGGGATAAGTCAAGTCAACAACCGATGCCTTGCCTTCCATTACATCTTCAAGAATACCCGCATGCAGGTATGGTTTCCAGAAAATCAACATTACCCCAAGGGTAACCGTTCTCACAAAAATATTCATCCTGTGTATCTCCTTAACCACGTAATCCTGAGCTGACAAAACGAGACCATCATTAAACCTGCTTTAATCCATTATTTCCATAGTTTTTTTCAGGAGTACTCCCAGGAGCAGTGAGTTAAATACAAATTGCAACGTATAGGGAAACGAAGCAAATTAGTATACATGCAAATGCATTGTGAGAATGGCAGCCTGAAGCAATCTCCCGCGCCCGTATTGTTTAGCGGAGTTTACACGAAACAATGCGGACGTGCTCGCAATGATAACGTTCTTTTGCGTTCGTTGCAGTAAAATAAAAACAGGGCTAAAAAATATTTCTGGCGGCTTTTTTCAGTAGAAAATCTGATTGTTGTAAAGCTGCAGGAAAAGGGGTGCTCTGTTGGAAGGCATGACACCTATTTCTCTTTAAATTCATGCGCATGTTCAAAATAAGCCCGCAATATCTCGCCAACGCTCCATGCCTGGGAGATGCAGCCACGGGCGATATGGGGATAATCACCATCAAAGATCTCGGAAATTGTTCCTAGTCCGGCATCAAACAGATGTGTATGAAATGGCAAAAAAAGCCTTTTGATATAGGTTGCCGTCCCTTCCTCTCCTGCATATGCCCTGGCATAGGCTGAAATGTACGGGCCGATCAGCCATGCCCACACCGTGCCCTGGTGGTATGCCCTGTCTCTTTCGTAAGGATTCCCACAATAACGGCCAAGGTAGTCCCGGTCTTTCGGTGATAAACTTCGCAAGCCAAACGGCGTTAACAGATGCTCCTTTACAACCTCAACAACTCTTCTCTGCTGCGCCAGTGACAGCATTGAATAAGGCAAGCTTACTGCAAATATCTGGTTCGGGCGAATGGCAGTATTTCTTGTCTCGCCATCAATGTAGTCATAGAGATATTGCCCCACGTCATGCCAAAAGACATTGCGGAATGATGTCGCTACTTTTTCGGCGAAAGTATCATACCTTACATTTTCTTCCGGTAAATTCATTTCATGTGCAAGGAACGACAAAATCTTCAGGGCGTTATACCACAAGGCATTGATTTCCACTGCCTTCCCCCGCCGGGGCGTTACCACCCAGTCGCCCACCTTTGCGTCCATCCAGGTTAGTTGCACCCCCTCAGCGCCAGCATAAATCAAACCATCGGTATCCATATGGATGTTATACCGGGTGCCCTTTTCATAATAATCAACAATCTCTTGTAAAACGCCATACAAGTCTTTCCGAATCGTTTTCAAATCCTTTGTATATTGCACATACTGATATACCGCATGGATATACCACAATGACGCATCAACGGTATTATACTCAGGCTGCTCCCCATAATCGGGAAAGCGGTTTGGTATCATTCCCTTGTCTGCATACTCGGCATAAGAAAGTAAAATCTTCCGCGCATCTTCAAACCTGTTATGCACAAGGGTTAGTCCGGAGAGGGAGATCATTGTGTCGCGGCCCCAGTCCCCAAACCAGTGATATCCGGCAATAATGCTCTTTTTGTCGTCTTCGCGCTGAACGATAAAGCTGTCCGAAACTGCCGAAAGGGATTCGACCAGTTCCGTGATTTTTGCCTCTTCCCCTTCATCCAAGCCTTGTGAAGGAGGGGAAATGAGGGGATTGGTTTGATTATTGAGGTGTTTCACTCCACCGGTATTTTTCCTGCGAGAGACTTCTCTGCGGAAAAGTTCAAAAACATCTACCGAATCGTGCGCCTTTGTAGATGCCACAACAAAGAAATCCGACCCCTTGTTCAAATCAAAATGCAAGGCAAATGGACTGAAATGATCTTCATGAGCCTCAAGACCGCGTTCCATCTCCTTTGGATATTCCATGTTCTTATACCAGAAGGAAGCATTGTCTGTTGTGTGGGCATTATGAAAAAGATAGAGGGGCGGAAGCGTATCATAGGGTTGTATCGATATCCCGTTGGCGAGGACTTTATAATCGGTTTTCAGATGAGGATTCTCATGAGTAACGCAGTGATAGTCGCGAAATGCGATCATAGCCCGCACCTTTAAAACAGGGGCGAGCGGCTGTTCTTTCCTGTCCTGTACCTGATAAAGAATTACCGTAGTGTTTTCCCCGTGAACCATGAATACCGTTTTTTTGATCCGTATGCCGTTTACCGGATAGTCGAAGGCTGGAAAGGGATTCAAGTAGAACCGGACAAGATTCTTATATCCTTCCGGATAGATTGTATTGGGATAGATATTGGTAGAAAGCGGTATCTCCTTCCCTTCGATACAGAGAAACTCTTCGAGCTTGGTGAGCAGCAGGGTGCGTCCCAGAGGCGGGCGTGTGGCGGCCATGAGAAGACCATGATACCGCCGGGTATTTGCCCCAGCTATTGTTGACGAGGCATACCCGCCGATACCGTTTGTTTCCAGCCATTCCCTTTCAAGGGAAACGGTAATCTGTTGACAGACTTCTTTTGCTAAAACGATGGTCATTACGAGTAGACCTCAAGGTTGGCGCTTCACGACAAAGTTAACTCAAGCGCCACAGGATAGGTGGCTAATAATTCCAGTGAAATACAGAGCGCTACCCCACCGGTGACAATCATTGTAATCCTGTACCGGATGGTTTCGAACTGCGTTGAGACGCCACAAAAGAACAGGATTAAAGTGAAGAGTACCGTAATTCTGGTATAATTACCAGAATTTTTATTGAATCGCCTTACCTCCTCAGACTTTTGCGCAGATCCTTCACCCAACCGTTTTGCTCCCTGCTCTGGTTCAAGGCAATATTCGCCCGTAACAAAAGGTTGCGGAAGGCGCCTGGGAGACCCGAAACGGCTTTGCGGCAGCTATGCATCGGTTGCCGGCTTTGCTTCAGGTCTGAAACGCTTATAAAAAAATCTGCAAGAAAATCCCTGTGACGTTTCTTGCTTTTGAGATATTCTACAAAGAGTATTCCATCAATTGTTCGCAGTTGTCCCGCGCGTATGGTTTGTTCAGAACTCTTGCATCCTGGGGCATTCACGGCACTGAGCCGAAATGTCTGGGTTCCACACCGGAGTATTACCTGATATGCACATCAGGCAGGGGCTATTGTTGCCGCGGAAATCACGATGACTGTTGCCTATTCTATAGCATGTTTGTAGTGGCCTTTTTTATCGATCTTTTTTACCTCGTTTTCTTCCGGTGACATGCTTTAAGTCAATACCGATATGGGTAGCGTGCATTCAGAGGGATTAGGGCTTTTCAATCTGCGCTTTCGCACGTTCCTTCATCTCCCTTTGCACCATACAACGCTGATAGGCTACATAGTACTTAAGGATATTCCCCACGTACTGCACCGTTTCCTGACCAACCTCTTTTGCAGCGACAATCTCGACATTTTTAAACCACGTGTTGTTGTCCAATCCCATAGCAGTTGCCTTCTTGCGCAAACCGGCGATGCGGGTTGGGCCTGCGTTGTAAGCAGCAAAAGCAAATATCTGGCGATTAAAAGGATCAATCCCGGGATCATTGAAGTACCGGTCACGGATGTGCTGCAGATACTTCACGCCGGCGTTAATGTTGTTCTCCAGGCGCTCAACATGCTTGATGTCAATGGGATGCCCCTCCGCTGTGCTCGGCTTGATTTGCATCACACCAACCGCACCAGCGGGGCTACGCAAGCTTTGGTCCAGCCTGGACTCCTGGTACGCCTGTGCACCGATCAGCAGCCAGTCAAATGCATACGTGTCGGCGTACTTGCGGATCAGGGCCGCCGTCTCGTTGAACCGCTGGATTTCTGTTGCGGAAAGCACATTGCGCAGGTAACTCGTGTCTTTCAGATACCGCTTGATCAGGATATTGCCGAAGGTGGTGCCCTTTTTGTGTCCCTTGACAAACTCATTCATGACCTCTTTAAGTCGAGGGTTGTTCTTGCGTACAGCCCACGCAATACTGCCTCCCGTGCGCAGAACAAGATTTTCATGCACACGCAGGTTCGCAAATATTTGCTGCCAGAATTCGGCAAGGTGGCTGTCGACTACCGTTGCTGGAATCAGGCCAGAGTTAACCATCTCGAGAAGGTCTTCGTCTTCCAGATTTTCGTCAACCGTTGTAATAACGGCCTCTGCCCTGCCTGTAGTTTTAAGCGACGCATTGAGTCCTTCAAGGCTTTCGTAATAGCTGCTTGATCGTCTCACGAAAACTTCCATGCCAGAGAGATCGTTCAGCGAGGCAAGCGCCGGCAAACCGGAATCAGTTATGACAAGTTCGCGTACGTCTTTCACTATTGGATCTGAAAAATCCACAAGATCAAGCCGCCCGCCTGTGATCGTCAAATTGGCTGCAGCAATATCACCCCGGCCCTCGATCAGCCCGGTGATGAGCTGATCACGTCTGACGGGAATGAAGACAACGTGAATTTTTCTGGATTTGGTCTTCTCCCGTTCGTTGACAAACTTCTCAAACTCCTGGAAAGCGTCATAAGTAATGCCACGCTGACGACCACGATCAATGAAGTACGACGTCTTCCCAAACACGACAAGGACACGGATGATACGTCTTCCAACCATCTCGTCATAATCGCCGGTCAATGGCTGCATAATCCGCCCGGCAACATCGAATGGTGGATTCGTAGTAGCTTCCAGTGCCCTTGTGCACGATGCAAACAATACGAGAATGCCGATACACCCCAGTAACCGAATACGTTGTTTTGCCATAGTTTCTTCCCCTCCTTCTTCAGCTTACTGTTGGACAATTTTTTTGCCGGACAAGTTAAAGAAACCGTAAATATCTTATTGTTCGTAGACTTGCGACATTTACTCCGTTGGATTTTCTATTGCGAATCACTTGTTTTTACCAAAGTGTTGAGTCTATTAAATTTAAATTTTGGTAACCCTTTAGTATTTTGAAAAACCATCGTAAAAAGCTCCGTTAGGAGCGATATGGTTATAGACAAACCATTATGCCGCAATCAAGCTCCATCGGAGTGGCATGTTGTTTCTGTGTTTCAGATGTCGCTCCGATGGAGCTAAGATTTTGTGTGTCGCATTTTTCTATAAACAGTTTACCCCTACGGGGCTATCTTTCAAAGAACTAAATTGTTGCAAATTTTAAAAAAATAGTGAAAAAACGTAACTATTCAGCGAAACGGATGGTGAGAGAGAATAATTTCTCAGAATAGTTAGGAGCCGATAGGGAAAACGGGCAGACGGGAAAATCCCGAAGGGATGACATGATT
>NZ_MJUW02000025.1 GCF_001753675.2 Candidatus Brocadia sapporoensis
CAAACAAGTTTGTCCGTGCCACCCTGACCCTTTTGATACTTCATTCTCTTTTTTTGCTACTTTCTTCCCTCTTTGCGTTCTGTGTGTCTTAGCGCTGAATTATTCTACATCTCTTTCAATATCTCATATTTTCCCAACCCAAACGACGTCCCCTTTCCCACATGCACATATTCACCCAGCCTTAAAAAAGGCAGGAATTCCGCCACTTTGCCTTCATATGAAACCGTACCTGTGACACCGCCCAGCGACATCCACTCCTCCTGCCGTGTGGAATACCGTTTCCAGTCAAACCACGTGATGTCTGTTGCCGTTTGCCTTATCTCCTTCGCCTTTTCAATAAGTCCTTTAAAATCCATCTCCAATTTTTCGTTGCAATGAAAATAGGATAAAGAGGAGATGCGGCGTAAGAGGTTTCTGATGAGGATGTGGAATTCGATCTTATCGGTTATGTGACCATCAAAACGCAGCCGGAGCGGGGTTAAGATCGAAATGGTTATTTTGCTGTTGTGGTTATTTTCCCGCGAAGCGCCTTCTACATCCCCCTTCGTCCTCTCCGGATTCGTCGTGAACTCTGCCGAGTGATAGGGGGGATTCGACCAATTCCCCGCTTGATGAAAGGGATTCGACTGATTTTCACCCCGACAGATGGGATGGGATTGCTGTTTTTCCTGGAAAGTCGTGCTAAGTTGATCTTCTCCCCGACTGCCGGGATTTGTTACTTCGCAGAACGCTTCCGGTAAACGTGCATTCATTTGTTGCGGCTGTATTATCGGGTAGTGGCTGGCAAGTTTCTGGTCTTTGTTACTGTAAACCGGCACAATCTCGTCATCAAACCCAATGCCTTCCACCTGCAACACGTCATACTTTCCCCTGCCCTGTCCGATCCCCTGTTTTCCCAGCTCCGTAAAGGTATAGATGAAATAGGGCAGGTAATCAATGGCTTGTCCGATGAGGATCAGGTGAAAGGTAAATATTTCGTCTGGAGCAAATGACTGTTTTTGAGTAACCGGCGGCTCAATGACAAAGGGATGAGGCACTTTTGGATAGAGCCGGAGTATTTCGGCATCTTCCGGCGGCGGGGTCTCGAAGATGTAGGAGTAGATGCATTTCTGTTTCAGGAGGCAGTCATCACATGTCTTGCCTTTTATTACACAGACGACCCGTTTGAAGGCATACCCAAAGCCGCCTCGAAAGGCAGAGCCTTTATAGGCAGGGAAGCGTATCTGCCCTCTGGCACAGACGGTAAACCTGAATTTTGCCAATCGGAGTGTTTTAAGCATGGAAACGAAAACTTCCAAAGATGAGTTTAGCGTCTTTTTCAGGAAAACATGAACACAACGAACCTTGTCAGGGTTTTAAACCATGACAAGGCCGATTCACTTTTTTGTGCCAGGATTCGTCTCTCCCGACTCATTCGGGTTGAGGTTATCGGCCATGGAACAGATATACCGAAAGAGCCGTTGTTTCACACATTATTACGATTTTCGATGAAGAAAATCAACGATAAAATAGCAAAAGAACCAAAGGAAACGCTTCCCTTGCTGCCTTGTGACACGCCCCCCGGCCACTCTTTTTAGAGGGGAGGGCAAGAGTCTCCTCTGGAAAGAGGGGATTCAGAGGTGTGTTTGATACGAGCAAACGCATTGTCTTTTATAAAGGGCGACAACCTGAATGTTGCCGGGATTTTTCGAAAAACTGAATTGTTAAAAAAAACGAAACTATTTCCCTTGCCACGATGTTTAAAATATTTGTTTATCTCCGGATAAATTCCCTTGCATGCCTTGAGATTATTGATAAAATCGAAATTCATTCAGACACCAAAAACCTTTAAAAGAGGAGTAAAACACTCTCCTATGTTACGCGGAATTATCTTTGACATGGATGGCACGCTTACGAAGCCGAATGTAGACTTTGCCGCCCTTGAACGCGAAATTGGCGCCAAGGTGGGATTCATTATCGATTATGCGGAAAGGTCCAGCCCTGAGGAGCGGAAACGGGCGCTGGACATCCTTGAACGTTACGAGGCACAGGCAGCAATGGAGTCGGAACTCAATGAAGGTGTTGTGGAAATGCTGGAATATGTCTCCAAAAAGCGGTTAAAAAAAGCCCTCTTGACACGCAACTCCCGCAAATCTGTAGACACCGTGCTTCATAAACATAGTTTACATTTCGAATTTATTGTAAGCCGGGAAGATACGAAACCCAAGCCTGCGCCCGACCCCATTTTTTTACTGAGCAAAAAAATGGATATTCACACGGATCACTTGCTTATGGTGGGTGACTACAAGTATGATATTATGTGCGGCAAGGCGGCAGGAACCAAGACGGTCTTGCTCCGGTACAAGGAGTATATAGAGACGGAGGTTGTTCCGGATTTCGAAATTAATAGCATCCGGGAAATTATCGATGTTATCTCACATTTTGAAAGGGGAGTACAAGTTTGAATGGAGGAATCCGTGTATAGAAACAAGCTTATTTTATCTATTGTCCTAATTTCGTGTATCGCCTTTTCTCAGAGAAATAGTTTGTCAGATGTCGTTCCTGCAGGGAAAAGCCTCGACGAGATCCTTACCGCGGTAGAAAGGGCAAACAATGCATTTAAAACGTTAAAGGCCGATATAACGTTTACCCGCACCATCACCCTGCTTGAATCCTCAGAGGTTTCTCAGGGCGAGATGAGTTATAAAAAACCCAAGAGATTGTATCTGAAATTCCCTCCGCCCCGCAATGAGATAAACGTTGTGGATGGGAAATATGTATGGGTGTATCACCCGGCAGAAAAACAAGCGGAAAAATATGACATGGACAGAGGGAAACAGTCTTCTCAGGGTTTAAGTTTTTTTGAATTTGGTTACGGTGAATCGATCCCTGCGGTAAGAAGAGATTATACCATCTCCCTGCTCGAGACAAAAGATGAGGGCGAGAAGCGGTTTTATATTCTGGATCTCCTGCCAAAAAATAAAAAGTCCCAATATTCTGATATCCGGTTGAGGGTAGAAGAAGGGTTCTGGCTGCCGGACAGGATTGACCTTTACGAAAGTGATGGCGAGGTGATTAATAGCATTGAACTGAAAAATATCAAGCTAAACAAAGGCATGTCCGATAAGTTGTTCATATTTGATGTACCACGGGGGGTAGAGGTCATCGAACCCATGAAATAAGGTTTATCCGCAGTTAAAGCAACGGGCTGGATGCTTTTACTACATTCTATGGTGTACCGTATAAAAATTTTCGCAACCGTTTAGCTTTTTGAAAGGAATTTCCCATGCATTTCATAGTACGGCAAGAGATGCAACCTTTGCTGTTTTGTGACATGCCTCGCTCTCTCTTTTTTTAGAGGAGGGAGGGCAAGAGTCCCCTCTGGAAAGAAGGAATTTAGGGATGTATTTGATACGGGCAAACGCCTTCTCTGTTATAAAGGGCGGTGACCTGAATGTGGCTGGGATTTTTCAAAAAACGGAATTGTTACAATTTTTTTTGCAAGTTTTTGTAACTATTCAGTGTACTTTCGCTCACAAACCCTATGAGTGAACAAAATATTGATTCTGTAATCCCG
>NZ_MJUW02000068.1 GCF_001753675.2 Candidatus Brocadia sapporoensis
TGGGCGATTCATGCCTAAAAATAACCTTTTTTCAGCTCGAATTGCGAAAGTCGGGTTAACTGTTTTAACAAAAATTGTTTTATATGATTATCTACTCTGGTAAAAAAATAAATGTCAGAAAGGATGAAGTTCTCTTAGAAGACGGAAGAAAAGTGACGAGGGAAGTCATCGACCATCCGGGATCGGCAGCAATTATTCCGTTTATTACTCAAGATGAAATTATCCTCCTTCACCAGTATCGACATCCGGTGAAAGAAACTCTTTATGAAATTCCTGCAGGCACCCTTGATAAGGGTGAGACGTTCTTTGCATGCGCAAAGCGCGAATTGGAAGAAGAGACGGGCTATCGGGCAGGCGCCCTTGAACTCCTTATGGTTCTTTACCCATCGCCAGGTATTTTGAATGAAACAATGCATCTCTTTAAGGCAACGAACCTTGTAAAAACCCAAACAAATTATCAATTGGATGAATCTATTAAAGGCAATATACATGTAAAATTGTCCGATGCGGTAGAGATGATAAAAAAAGGCACCATCCGGGATGCAAAGACCGTTTGTAGTGTTTTATGGTGTTCCAGATAGCCGTTTCACCTGATTGTTCGTATTGTTGAAACATGATATTGTGTCATCATGTAAATTTTTATTTGTAATTTTTCCCATCTCCCTTCATCATTCGACTGAACTCACGACGAAGTCTCTGCTTTGCGAAGGACGGTTGGTTAATTTATTTACGGTTCAGTTGCTACGGTATCTGGCCCATGAAAGATACGATAGAGTACCGGGAGTACCAGTAAGGTGAGTGCTGTTGATGACAAAATCCCGCCAATAACTACCGTGGCAAGCGGACGCTGTACTTCCGCACCAGTTCCGGTGGCCATAGCCATCGGAAGAAACCCTAAAGAAGCGACGAGGGCAGTCATTAATACAGGGCGCAGGCGCGTAATTGCACCCTGAAAGATCGCATCGTCAAGGGTACTACCTTCTGCACGTAGTTTATTAATAAACGAAATCATGACAAGACCATTGAGTACGGCTACACCGGAAAGTGCGATGAATCCAACACCCGCTGAAATCGATAGCGGAATGCCTCTTACCCAAAGCGAAACTATTCCTCCAGTAAGAGCAAAAGGAACACCGGTAAAGACGAGGAGAGAATCTTTTACCGTTCCGAATGTGGTAAAGAGCAGGAAAAAGATCAGTGAGAGTGCAGCAGGAGTGACAATTTGTAATCGTTTCTTCGCTGACATCATTTGTTCGAATTGTCCACCCCAGGATATCCAATAACCTGCGGGAATGGTAATATTTTCCTTGATCATTCTTTCCGCCTCTTCTATAAATGATCCGATATCCCGCCCTCGGACGTTAGCCGTTACAACGACGCGACGTTTCCCATTTTCTCTGCTGATCTGGTTAGGACCTGGAGCAATGTTGAAAGTTGAAATCGATCCAAGCGTTATATAGCTTGGTCTTATATTCTCCTCTGTAAACGTAGCTGAAACCAAGCCGGTATTCAGAGGACTTTTAATTTCTGGTAATGGGATTGGCAATCTCTTCAGTGCATCCACATTCATTCTTACCTCTTCCGGTAAGCGCACCACGAGTTCAAACTGCTTATCTCCTTCGAAGATCTTACCAGCACTCCTTCCTGCAATAGCAACTTCGATTACCTCTTGTACATCGGATACATTGAGGCCGTATCGTGCCATCTCCTGGCGATTCATCTGGATGGTTAATACTGGCAGACCAGTTACCTGTTCTACCTTAACATCGGATGCTCCCCGGATTTTTTCAAGAACCTTGGATATTTTTTCACCAGTCTCAAGAAGGATTTCCATGTTATCACCAAATACCTTCACCGCCACATCGCTACGCACACCTGCAATAAGTTCATTAAAACGCATC
Source organism: Candidatus Brocadia sapporoensis (assembly GCF_001753675.2). Taxonomy (GTDB): domain Bacteria; phylum Planctomycetota; class Brocadiia; order Brocadiales; family Brocadiaceae; genus Brocadia; species Brocadia sapporoensis. The sequence continues at coordinate 1,902 of NZ_MJUW02000068.1, forward strand.
TGTATTGGCTGAGTAAATTCGTAATTATTTCCCGGAATACCTTTAAGACGATCCTCCAGATCGTGTATCAATTCTTCTTTTGGCTTATGAGTATCTGGCCAATCCGACCTCGGTTTGAGCATTATAAAAGTATCAGCCACATTGGGAGGCATTGGATCAGTTGCTATCTCTGCCGTTCCTATTTTAGAAAAGACGTGAGATACTTCTGGAAACTTTTTTATCTCCTTTTCAACGGCATATTGCATTTCTACCGATTGTGACAGGCTTGTTCCAGGGATGCGGAGGGCGTGTACCGCAATATCACCTTCATCCAGACTCGGTATGAACTCACTTCCCATCCGTGTCGTTAAAAGTCCACTCAGAACGATAAACACAATTGCCGTCGTAACAACAAATATTCGATTTTGCATAACAAGAGTAAGAACAGGAATGTATCCCTTCTTTGCCCAATGGATGAAGAAGTTTTCTTTTTCAGAAAGCCTTCCAGAAAAAAACAAAGCCACTGCGGCAGGAATAAACGTCACCGAGAGAATCATTGCACCAACAAGAGCAGCAATTACCGTAAACGCCATGGGGTAAAACATCTTTCCCTCGATGCCTGTCAGGCTCAGGATTGGTAAATAAACAATCATAATGATCATTTCACCAAACATGGTTGCCTGCCGCACTTCCTTCGATGCGTCGAACACAACATCAAATCGCTCCGGACGGGTGAGTAACCGCCCCAGCCTATGTTGTTCCTCTGATAACCTTCGAATGCAATTTTCAACGATTATAACAGCACCATCAACGATAATACCAAAGTCAAGTGCCCCTAGGCTCATGAGGTTTGCACTCACCTTATTGCTTACCATCCCCGTAATGGTAAAGAGCATGGACAATGGTATAACCAAGGCCGTAATAAGGGCTGCCCGCATATTTCCTAAAAAAAGGAATAGGATGGCAATTACCAGAAGAGCGCCTTCGGCAAGATTTTTCTTTACAGTATGTATTGTCTTATCCACAAGGGTAGTACGGTCATACACCGTCGTGGCAACGACACCTTCGGGTAAAGTACGATTTACGTCAATCATCTTTTCGGCTACTTTCCTGGAAACTGTCCTGCTATTTTCACCCATAAGCATGAATACCGTGCCTATAACAACTTCTTCACCATCTTCTGTAGCAGCACCCGTACGGAGTTCTTTACCGATTAGGACATCGGCTACGTCCTTAATACGAATGGGAACTCCTCTGTAACTTCCTACAATAATCTGCCGAATGTCTTCTATACTGACAGCCTGGCCTGGAGCCCTGATCAGATACTGCTCGCCACTACGTTCAATATACCCTGCACCTACATTAGCATTATTCATGGCAATGGCATGGAGTATATTGCGGAATGACAGGCCATAGGCTATAAGTTTTTCCGGGTAGGGAGTAACATGATATTGTTTTTCATAGCCACCGATAGTATTTACTTCAGTAACTCCCGGAATATTCCGTAGCTGAGGTCTAATAATCCAATCCTGAACAGTTCTCAAATCGGTAGCTGTGTACGGTGTTCCATCCTGCTTCAACACCCCTGCCTTTGACCTTACAGTCCACATGAAAATTTCACCCAATCCGGTTGCAACCGGTCCCATAATTGGCTCAACGCCTGGCGGGAGGTTTCCTTTGACTTCCTGGATGCGTTGGTTGATCAGTTGACGGGCAAAGTAGATATCCGTTCCGTCTTTGAAAATAACCGTTACTTGAGAAAGCCCATACCGGGAGAGTGAACGTGTTTCAGCCAAATACGGAATGCCAGCCATAGCTGTTTCTACAGGAAAAGTAATACGCTGTTCAACCTCCAGGGGAGAATATCCAGACGCAACGGTATTGATCTGAACCTGAGTATTGGTAATATCAGGCACCGCATCAATGGGAAGTCTTTGATAGTTGTAAATACCCAGAATTGCAACAGCGAGTGTTACAAAAATGATTATCCAGCGATGATGGATTGAGAATTTTAGAATTTTTTCAAGCATTCTGACCTCTTTCTGTAAAACTTGAATTTATCACGCATTACAATGAGATATTTTTATTTGCTTTTTTGAATTATTGCACCTTGGAATTTGCATTTTTGTTTCGAGTATCGGACTTCCTGCTTTGAATTTACCATTCGTTAATGTTCATGGGTTGCCCCTGCCTTGCCCAGCTCTGCCTTGAGAATAAAACTGTTGCGTGCAGCATATCTTTCCCCTGGAGACAAACCATGCAATACTTCTACCCACCGTCCATCGCTCCTTCCCAACTCCAAAGGACGAGCCTCAAACTCATCCCCATATTGCACAAACACTACAGGTCTGTCATTTAAGGTTTGAAGCACATCGATTGATACTGCTACCGGAACTGAAATTTCTTCCTGAATAACTTCTACGTTTACATAAAGACCCGGCCTCCACTGGCCATCGGGATTTTGAACAACAACTCTTCCCTGTGCAGTACGTGTTTGCTCGCCAACGAGTGGGCCAAGATATGTCAGCGTACCATTTGCTTCGCGGTTCAATATCTTAGATCTAACCGTAACGTTTTGTCCCACCTTGACTACATTTAAATCCTTAGCATATATCGTAACATTCACCCAGACTGTAGATAAATCAACAATTGCAAAGATATCGGAATTTCCAAGAATGGCCTCCCCTACGGAGATGTCCTTTTTAATAACAACACCATCATATTGTGCTTTTAGCTCATAACGTGTAAGTCCCCTATCTGTGTTTTCCGGAATACCGTCCAAATCAGCCTGAGTAAATCCTATCGCAAGTAGTTTTTGGGCATCCGTTCGCAGTTTTAGCTCTTCTTCTGCCAATGCCTGACGACTGATGAGATAATCGTTTTGCGAGGAAATTTTTTCTTTCCAAAGAAGTTCTTTCCGCTCAAATGTTAACCGGGCAAGTTCTACACGTTTTAAAGAGACCATATATGCACTCTTCAAATCTGCCACCTCTCTGCTGTCAAAAACAGCAATAACCTCGTCATGCTTGACCGCGTCACCAAGATTTTTGTATACCTCCGTTACAACTCCTGAGACTCTTGGTACAACATGCACTACCTTGTCGGCATTAAATTCGATTTCGCCGGGAAGCTCAAGAATAGTTTTTATGTGAGCAGGACCGGCAGTCTCGATACCGATCCCGGCACCTTGAATCGCCTCGGGTGCAAGCTCTACCCGCCCTTCTATTTGCGAATATTCCCATCGATAGGTCTTACCTTTCCATTCTGCTAACACCTTGACATCAAAAGAGTGCGGTTCTTCAACAACCTTGTCACCACAAAGATACTCACCCTCTTTCCGGAAGTTAATCACATCCACCCGGCCTCCAAGCCTATGCAATTCTATGATCAGTTTCACCTCATCAGGGTTAACTGCTTTTCCCCTATCAAATACATAGACCCTAAATTGGGGAGGAACACCCCGTTCATAAATGATTGTCTCAACCTGAAAATCATCCTCTGATAATAATCTGCCTCCGTGAGGTCCCTTTACCTCGTTTTCCTCCTCATGCTCTATGGCACCGTGTTCATGAACATCTTTAACCGTAGTTTTTCCCATACGAAGAATAATCATTGCCAGAATAATTCCAACGATAATAACAATGCCAATTGGCAATATCTTTTTAAAATACATTTTCAGATAAATCTTCCCTTTGATCATTATTGTTCTCCTATTTTAATCACTAGACATATCAAATATTCTTATAATCATCTAAAATTCCTTCGCAAATCTGATAACATGTAAAATCAGTGCTGTAAATGCACCGGTAAATCATGGTGTTTCTGGTTAACGACACACTAATGCACCTCGCCAGAAGCGTTTATAGAATCAACACGAATCGTGGTTTAGACAAATAGCGTAGTTGGTACAAAATCTGATATCACACATCTTTGGCAATTTCATATCCTTTTTTAATGGAAATATTCGGATTCATGGGGATATATTACCTCAGCATGAAAGCGAGACACAGAGGGATCACCATAATTATGGATCGTGTCTAAAAGATGCGCCACACTTCCTGAAACAAAGACGATAATGACCTGAAAAATAGCCATTGCAAGCAACCCAAGAAAAGATCATTTGATAACCCAAATACCTTGTTGCGTGATTAAAATAGCTGGCTCTATGGCGCCATGAGTGGGCCATAAGCACCCTGTCGATAGTAAAACCATTTCTTGACCATCTTTCCTCACAAACGCCCCTTTCGATGCCAGTTCCATGCGATATTTTGCTCTGACATCCTTAACAACGGATGCCTTCATCCCTGTTTCAGCGATACTCTTGATGATTTGTTGGACAGAAATTAATGAAGGATCACAAATGACTTTCACGCCCTGAGTGAATAGATAGATTTCAAAGTTTTTAATTCCAGCAAGGACATTCAACATTCTCTCGACAATCACTGCCCCGTCCTGGCAGTCCATTCCCTCAATAATTATTTTGTGTGTTTCCTAACGATCTTTTACCGTTTTTTCATAGCGGTCACTTTCCATCTACCTATCACAATTATCCTCTCGGCCAGTACATGATAATAACCACACCTGTGAGGGCAATAAGACCACCGATCAGGTCATACTTATCCGGTGTAACCTTATCAACTTGCCAACCCCAAAGAATGGAAAGAACGATGAATATGCCACCATAGGCGGCGTATACCCGGCCAAAATTTGCAGGCTGAAATGTTGGTATAATTCCATAGATAACCAGTACAACCGCCCCTAATAGCCCAATTAAGACACTCTTTCCTTCACGAAAACAGAGCCACACCAGGTATCCTCCGCTTATTTCACAAAGTCCGGCAAGAATAAAGAAGAAAATTGACCTGGCAATATCAATCTTTTCCATTTTCAACTCCTACTCCATTTCCATTGAAGATATTTTTCTGTTATGAGGTACTATGATTATTCCTCAAGCAGAGAGGTAACAAATGCGCCTGTCCCCGAAATCGTGCTCATTCCTTGTGTAACGTTTCACAAAAATGTCTGCATATGATATTGTCATTGAGAGTGACAGCGAAGCAATCTTAAGTTTTTTGTAAACAATAGATTGTCTCGTCGCTTCACTCCTTGCAATGACATTTGCTTGTGTATGGGTTTTTATGAAACGGTATACTAGCATGTTCCAAAATGATCCTCAATTTCATGATGACATGATTTTAGAACAAGCTGAAAATATTTTTTTCTTTCTGTTATTTCTCTGCGTCCTTTGTGCCTTTACGGTGATCCATTACGATAAATCTTTTGACACCATCATCGCCCCCCTATTTTCGTCACCGCCAGCCTCTCAATCTCTGCAATGAACTGATTCAAACTTTTTAGGGATTCAATATAGGATATCCTCGTTTCTGCCCATGTCCTCTGGGCGTCAAGTAAGTCTATATAATTAAACTCACCTTCTTTGTACCCCTTTCTAATTAACTCCAGGGATTCTTTCGCCTTTGGCAAAATCTTGTCTCCAAATTCAATAACCCGTCTCCGTTCCACGTTGTATGAATTAATATTTCTCTGTAACTGAAATAGCAGATCATTGTAAACCGACAAGTTCTCGTTCTTCGACTTTCTTGAAATGGCCTTACTTTTCTGTATGTTACCCTGGTTGCGATTAAAAAAGGGAGCTGGTATTGTAATACCTACTTTCACAGTGTCTACGTCCTCCGCTGTAAGCCTTTGATAGCCAGCCGTTACATTGATGTCGGGTATAACCAGCCTCTTTTCCAACTTTAACTGCGTTTCTGCTATTTCAATATTCTTCTTTGATGCCTTAAGGAGTGGTTGATTATTCTCCATCTGTAGTTCAAGATCATGAAGTGACAACTCTACAGGTCTTGTAAGAAGTTTTCCTGTTACTCCATTAATTGTTTCTTCCGGTACTCCCATTACCGTTTGTAACTCTTTTATCGAATTTTGCAGACTGCCTTCCGCAGTGGACACAAAATTTTTTGCCTTTGACAATTCTACTTCTGCCCTAAGGACATTTGTAACGGCTACTTCACCAGCCTCGAATCTGAGTTTCTCACTCTTATAAATACCGTTCGCAATATTTTCTGTTTCCCTGGCTATGACTAGCTCTTCCTGATTTCCAATTGTCTTGTAAAATGCCTTTTTTGTGTCGGCAATGACATTCAATAAAACGGCATCGAGTTCTAGCTCATTTTTTTCTTTTGACCTTTCACTGACTGTAATTCCCAGTCTTCTCTTGCCACCTGTGATGATAGGCTGAGTTACGGACACAAGGTTTTGGCTTTGATTCATTCCTATCTCAGTAGTAGGCATTTGGTCTGCCAAAAGTTCTAAGACAGGGTTCGGGTATAATTTTGACTGCCTTACTATCCCAGCGGCGGCATCTACCTGATCCCTTGTTGACTGTAATTCTGGATTTTTCTCGACAACGCGATGAATAGCTTCTTCAAGCGAAATCATTTTATTCGTCGATGGAACAGCTTTGACCTCCTCTTTGATCGGAAATTCACTACCAAGGACTATTCCCCAAAGGACTGACATGCAGACAAACAAACATACCATCGTAAACGATATCATGCTTCGGTACATCAAACGCTTTGGTATGAAACAAATCTCTATATCCATATGAAACCTTTCAAGATAAGCTAAGGACATTACAATAGCTTGATGCGGTTTTTTTTAAAAGTACCCTGACCACGAACGACAGACAGGCGAACGCTTGCTTTAACGATTGAGGAAAAAATGATTGCAACGATGCCGCGCTATGACGTGATACAACAGGGCCTTCCCGTAGAGAAAACCCCACGCGTAAGATGAGATCTCAACGACTCTGAAATGATTATTACCGATCATACAAAGGGGCACAATACTTTACAACCCCTTTGAAAATCTAAGAATTATAAGGTCTTCTCACCTTAATTTCAGGAAAGGCACGAGCGCTTCGCATCCTTATGTGGTTAACCGCGGTGGATGATAGATAATGGCAGATAAGATGTTTTTGAAATGGCTAAAATGAAATGCTTTAAACCTGCTGAATAGAATTACGAGAAAAAATGAAGAGACATAGCATAAATCCACAACGATGTTATGGCTACATAGCAAACAACAATTCGTGCAATGCAAATCGGCCATTGCAACGGAAATATCACTATCGGCATGAGTCAAAATGATGGCTTCCTTTTCTGCACTTTGATGCGATAAATCCTTATCTCCACATCCTAACAAGAAACAATCGCCGGGAAATATGCACAGAAGAAACCATATTACCAAAATAATATTTTGTCCTTTTTCTCTGAAAATATTTATGTACACGTTTCTGAATCGGACAGTAGAGTTTTTCTATACAGATAATTTTTTTATAAAAATAATATCATACTGTGATAAAAGCAAGGAAAAAATAACATTTTTGGTAACACTTTAGTTTCTTAAAAAATCGATAAACAGTTTTAAAAGCTATCCCCGACTTTCGCGACTCGGGGGATATGCAATCCGATGAGCCAGGAAAATCAAGGGATCATTCAAAAAAAGACGACACCACGGACCAACCTGCCTGAATGCGTAAACCTTGATGGGATTGTTCTGAAAGCGTCAATCCCAACTGCGTTAATAGGAGTAAAACGTCCTTTTCCAACGGAAGACATTTTCCTCAGGCGTTCTCCCTCACTCACGCATCTTTTCCAACGTCTCCTCCGTTGGAATACCACGATCCATGAGACAGATACGCCGAAAATTCTCCAGATGCGCGCTGTCCTGGTATTGCCCGGCTACATTTCATAGGTCACAGGAAACCTTTCCTGCGCCAACTCTAACAACACCGCCACCTGCACACAATCCAAACGTTTGTCACGACTGTATCCAAAACACTCCTTACTTCCCGATCCTGTCAGGGTCGGTTTACTCTCAAAATATGTGCTCGCAAATCATACGGCAACACATCGTACTCTGCCCCAAAAAGCTTGCCCCTTCATTTGGCTTGTACTCCAAAGCTATTGTAAGGATTTACTGGCCTCATTATACTTTTTTTTCAAGTCCTCCAGAGCTGTTTCTATCCCAGACTTAAAATCTTCCCATCTCTCAGTACTTGCAGACTTGAGGTTCTCCAATTTGTTTTTTGCATCTTTTTGCTTCTGTTGCAACGCTTCAATCATCTCATCGTATTTGGCCTTAGTTTCTTTTCCGGCATCCGAGACTTTTGCCTTAAGTTCATTTATCTCGCTATCGAGTTCATTTAGTTTGCCTTCCAGGTTCTTCTGATAGTCTATCTTCTTTTGTTTTACATAGTTCATAGTAGTTTCGAGGGCTCCTTCTGCCTGACGTTTAGCACCCTCTGACGATAACCCCAATTCAGATTTATTAACCGTTTCAGGTTTATCCGCTTTTTTTTGATTACACGCGGTAACAAGAAATAAAGAAAAACCTATTACCAACATATATTTCATTTTTTCCATAGATTTTACCTTTCTGATTCAATTTACAAACTAGACGTTTCATAAAAACCCATACACAAGCAAATGTCATTGCGAGGAATGGTGCGATAAAGCTTGCGGTAGACTTAAAATTGCTTTGTTGTCGCTCACAAAATGACAATAATATAGTTAGACACTTTGTGGAACGCTACGCGAGTTATCAACGGACAATATATCAGCACAGAATTCCTTGTCAAGAGGAAAAGATGCATCTTTTCATAATTGCTTATTAATACATTTGTGATAAGATAAGGCCGCATTCATATATTTATTTAAGATGAGACTGAATTTATGCAAAATATTCAAGCCTTCTGTTACCCCCCACACAAGAGATGATTAAAGAAGTTCCCTTTCGGGAGAGGATTCATGGGTTGGTTTGACCTTATGATAAAAATTTACCGAATGCTTTGATACATTTTCAATGATTGATAATCTCATATTTACCAGGAAACATAAACTCCGTCATACGCAATCAGCCAGGCGAAGAACTTGTTTGTTTATAACTATCCTGATAATTCTCGTCAGCGCATTCACAATCCTCCCTTTATACTCAGCGCCAGTACAAAGCGAAAGGGTGCAAGATATCGTTGACAACAGTACCATTACCAGGATTCAGAAACCTCTCGCAGTACGTACCGACAGAGAAACCCTGGAATATTTTATAGCACACGTAGAAGAACTCACCAAACATGGAAAGGATTTTAAGAAAAAAGATTTGATACTTGAGGTCAAAAGAAACGGGCATTACGGCATACAGATGCCATCAAAACACATCACCGGTGAGTTTGCATTAGCGGAACAACAGCCACAGAAAGCAGTCTATCTGGGGCACGGCAGCGCCACCGTTTTTTTCAACTTTTCAGGCGCTATTGTGCTAAAAATTGACTACACAACATTGCGTGACGAGGCAGGTTCTTATGAAGAGGTGAATACATCTGTCTATTTAAAGTTCGACAATGCTTTTCTTGGTTTTATTGCCAAAGCGGCAAGCCCTCTCCTAAACCCCAAGCTAGATAAACTTATCACCAAATTCGCAACAAAGACGAAAAAAGTGGTGGAAGCAGCCTATGAAAATAAAAAAAGAACAAAATAATTCGTAACCCATACGAACCGGAAAAGGTAAGATCCAAAGCACGGAATTCATGATTCAACCCTGTTACGATGCTCTAAGCTACGACAAGTCATTTTATCCATTACTTGTGTCCTCTCTACTCATCTTCCAAACATATATCTACACAAATGAGATAGTGCTTCTTTACGTTATAACTTTTCCTTCCATGTCTTCCGGGACTTTAACACCCAAATAGTCTAATATTGTCGGAGCGATGTCATACAGGGTAACTCCTTGAAGCCGTTTCCCATCCGATCCTTCTTCATTTTGCATAATAAAGATGCCATACTGGGAATGGTTTGCGTCATCAGGACCCGTATCATTTTCACTTGCCCATATAGACCTGTTCCCAACGCTGCCAATAGAGCGCCACAAGAGGTCGCCATAATATACAATTAAATCCGGAGGTACGCCGTTACATACAGAATAGATATCCTCAGGTTTGAAGACCTTCGTATTAATCCCGTTTCCCTTTTCATCCCGCAAATCTTCCAGCTTTTTTATCAATTCATTCCTCACGTGCTCGTAGTGCTGGGATGCAATGACCCCCTTAGGTTCGCGTCCCCTTACATTCATAAACACCCGTCCATAATAACCACCCTCCGCCCAAACCCTGGTGTTTTCCCAATCGACGATGAGTTTGTTGAATGGTGTGGACTCTGCAGGATAGTGCACTAATTTCAGATAACCGTTCTGGATCAACCATTCGTTAATGCAGATACCCCCCATCATTTTCCCGGCTCCGTGATCTGATACAATGAGTGCCATGGTATCTTCATTGATAAGTCTAAAAGTCTCACCAATTTCCTTATCCAGGTATTTATAGTAATTCAGGACAGCGTCTTGAAATTTTGAACCCGGCACATACTTCGGATGTTCCTGATCAAAATATCTCCAAAAGGCATGATGTATCCTGTCCGGGCCCATCTCAACCATCATAAAGAAATCCCATTCTTTCGAACGGATAAAATGTCGCGCAAGCCTAAACCTCTTCTCCGTCATGGTATAAATATTTTTCAGGATTGATTCTTTGTTATCGCTCCTGAATTCGTCCACATCAAGGATATAGCCGTTTGAAACAGCCTCTACCTCCGCTTTCAATCCTGGTGGATAGGTATACTCCCCTTTCGTATCTGGTGTCAGAAAGCAAGTAACCATACATCCGTTGACCGGCTGCGGTGGATATGTCAACGGCACACCGATTACGACTACCTTTTTCCCCAATCCTGACAGAATATTCCATACGGTATCCACGGCAACGGTCTTTGAATTTGCAAATGACAATCCCTCATAATCGTAACCCGTTCGGTTTCTAAATCCATAAATTCCCAGTCTCCCGGGATTAGCGCTAGTCATCATGGACATCCAGGCCGGACAGGTAATAGCGGGGATCGTACTTTTCATCTCACCATACTTGCCTTTATTAATCAGACGTTGTATATTCGGCAAATGATTCAACCACCGCTCGAAAAGAAGCTCAGGAGGTACCGAGTCCAGACCCAACACAAATACTTTTTTTTTATTTATCACCATGCACATGCTTTAGCTTGAAAATATTTTTCGCAAAAAATTCCTTTTTTCTAAATTTTTTTAGAACCTATTTAGAGCACTTTACAAGAATGATTCAGGGAGTTATTACATTTTACTAAAGGGAAGGACTTGGTGCGATATGCTGCGTTAAGATTTTCTCATGAAATGAAACAGCCTACAGTATGCGTAACACATAAGTATACATGCAAGCGCCAGTTGCAAGCGCCAGTTGCAAGTGCGATGGTACGAAATAATCTCCAATGCCTGAATTGCTTCGTGGGGTTTACACTGGGTAAAGCGAATGTGCTTGCAATGATAACTTTTTTTTTGCGTCTACTTTAATATCTCTGAAAAACCGTGTGTTTTATCCTGCTTTGCTAACATTTGGAGGGGTTAACCTGACTTCGTTTCCACGCAAATGTAAAAGCCCGCGATCGGAGTCGAACCGACAACCTCATCATTACGAATGACGTGCTCCGCCAATTGAGCTACGCGGGCTCAAAATTAACAACCCGGAAACAAAAAAGTTATTATACGAAAAATATTTCGATTTACAACCATTATTCCTAACCCGAACACGCAGGAAAAGACAAAATCTGAAAGGGCGGATTCACGCGTACGCCCTGTCAGGATTTTTAACCCTGAAGGGGTTAATATTATTCATAATTTTTATCGTATTTCAAAATGATCCCTGGAAAATACTTATCCAAGGATAATGAACCAAAGACCCTGTACCCTTTATTCACACGACACGATCCTGTGAATCTCCAATACCTGGTCAACGAGACACGGAAGATTGTTAAGTGGCAGCATGGTCGCCGCATCTGAAAGCGCCTGTTCCGGGTTTTCGTGTACTTCAAGAAACAAACCATCACATCCGGCAGCAACGGCTGCCCTGGCAAGCGGCATGATCATCTTTCTTTCCCCCCCGGATACATTTCCCTGTCCGCCTGGAAGTTGAATGCTGTGAGTGGCATCATAAATCACCGGATAGCCTAGTTCTCGCATGATAACCAGCGAACGCATATCGCTAACCAGATTATTATATCCGAAACTTGCTCCGCGCTCCGTTAACAGAATCTGTTCATTCCCCGTACTACGTATTTTTTCGACAACCGATTTCATATCCCACGGGGCCAGAAACTGTCCTTTTTTGACATTCACCGGTTTGTCAGTCCTTGCTGCGGCCAGGATTAAATCCGTCTGGCGGCACAGAAAGGCAGGAATTTGTATGATATCGAGCGTTTCCGCAATGAATGGGACATCCTCCGCGTCGTGAACATCGGAGAGTACTGGCACGTCCAACCGTCTTTTAATATCTGCCAATATTTTCATCCCTTCTTTTATACCAGGCCCCCGGTATGAATGAACTGATGTCCGGTTTGCCTTGTCAAATGATGCCTTAAAGACAAAAGGTATCTTTCTTGGTTGAAAAATAGCTTTTAATTTTTCAGCCAATTGCAGACAGCCTTCATGGCTCTCAATGACACACGGACCCGCAATGAAAACCAGGGGATACCCCCGGCCAATCGAAAAATCTCTGATCTTTATCTTCATATTTTGTGTACTATAAATAACAATTTCAGGGGTGTCAATAAGATAAACACGATATCGTATCAATTTCACGTTGTTATCACGAAAAAGAGGTTGCCACCTTCGTGTTCTGTAGGTACAATAACAACCTTAATTTTAACGTCCACTTTTTTATGAATACGTACATAGAGGGATAGTACATATGAAAAACAAGATTTTTGTATGGGTCTGGGTACTGTGCAGCTTATCCTTTCCTGCGTTTGGGCAGTCTTACGAGTATGAAGCGCCGGAAATCAGATTAAAAACCGGCTTGCCAACAATATTTACCGTAGAAAGTGTCCGGCAGATAACGGGAAACGATGAGGAATCGGTATTAAATATTGGTATCAACGTGAAGAAGGGCAAAGTTGAGTCCGTAAGCAGAGACGGAGGGATTTGGATCGTTACGATAAGAACCAGCAGTAAGGAAGCCTCAACATATTTGATAAAAGATAGTCAATTTAAGATTATGGGAGAGGAATCGAAAAAGGTCATGGTCAATGCCATTCACTGGAAAGACGGGAACTAAAGGCTTATGAAAGTTTATTTCATCGGTGCGGGGCCAGGCGACCCTGAACTGATAACCGTCAGAGGACTCAAGATTATCCAGAGATCAGAGTACTGCATTTACGCTGGTTCCCTTGTGAATCCGGAATTGCTCAAATCTCTCCCTGCTCATGCAAAGGTGTATGATTCTTCCAGGATGAGTCTGGAGGACATGGTGATTGTATACAAGGAAGCCATGGAGTGCAATTTGGACGTTGCCAGGATACACTCAGGAGATCCGTCCATTTACGGTGCAATACAGGAGCAGATGCTTGCCCTTGATAAACTAGGGATTGCCTATGAGGTTATTCCCGGAGTGAGTTCCTTTGTTGCTGCCGCAGCGGTTTTGCGCCAGGAATTAACGCTTCCCGGTGTTACTCAAACCATTGTTATTACTCGTATGGAGGGAAAAACTCCCATTCCCGAAAAGGAACATCTGAGCGTTCTGGCCACGGCCACGCCAACGTTGTGCATCTTCCTAAGCATTGACAAGATAGAAGAAATTGTAACGACCCTCTTACCTCACTATGGCAAAGATTGCCCGGCAGCTGTTGTGTATAAGGCAACCTGGCCAGACCAAAAAATCGTTTGCACAAAACTATCAGATATTGCTAAAGAGGTAAAGCGGGAAGCCATTAAAAAATCGGCTCTCATTATTGTAGGATGGATGCTGGGAAAGGAATTTAAAAGGTCCGTATTATACAGTCAGCGTTAACCATGCAATATTTATCTGTGCCTTGCAGAACGCAGACTTTTCCACACCTGACAAAACAAAAAAAACATAATAGGCCGGGCAAAAGCATTTTTGTTACTTCACGGTGCATAAAGGCTATAACAGAATTCCTTTACGAAATGGGGCCAAGTGGGTTACAAAAATAATTTATATAGTAAGCGTAACAAATAAACATATCTGCTAGTGACATCTAAGCAGAAGTATGTCAAGAAAACAAGTGGAAGTCAGTCTTTTATGCCATCTTCCCACTTTTCCAAAACAAAGATTTGGACTGGCCCTCCGGCCTGTATGTTATCGAATTCAGAGGCAGGATGATTGTATCACAGCCCCTCTTAGAACTTAAGTTTCTGTATATACTCAACCACCCTATCCCCCATTCCTGATGTGGATAGTATTTTATCCTTCGGTGTATTTACAGAAGCAATGTCACCTGTACGATATCCATCCTCCAAAACGGCCATAATCGCCTGTTCAATGGTATTCGATTCTTTGCTAAGGCCAAAGGCATACTTCAACATCATGGCCCCGGATAAGATTTGAGCAAGTGGATTGGCTTTGCCTTGCCCGGCGATATCCGGCGCTGAACCATGGATGGGTTCAAAGAGTCCAAAACCTGTCTCTGAGAGGCTGGCGCTGGGAAGCATGCCTATAGAGCCGGTAATAGCCGATGCCAAATCCGACAGGATGTCTCCAAACATGTTTTCCGTAACAATCACGTCAAATTGTCCCGGGTTTGTCGCCACTTGCATGGCCGCATTATCCACATACATATGGTTGAGTTGTATCTGCGGATAATTTTTTTGAACATAATCAACAACCACCTTTCGCCAGAGTTTTGAGCTGTCGAGGACGTTTGCCTTATCAACAGAAGTCAGTTTTTTATTGCGTTTCATAGCTGCATCACAAGCAACCTTTGTAATCCTCTGAATCTCCGGGACAGAATAGATCATATAATCAACGGCATAATCACCTTGCACCGCCTCTTCCTTCAGGGTAAGGGTCTTAACCTTGTTCTTGCCGAAATAGATCCCCCCTGTCAGTTCCCTCACAATCAGGATATCCAATCCCCCTTTTAGACGTTCCGACTTCAGGGATGCTGCTTCAGCCAACGGACCAAAGATCACCGCCGGGCGCAGGTTTGCAAACAGACCGTAAATAGCTCGCAGGGGCAATAACGCCCCCCTTTCAGGAGTTAATTCTGCGGGCAGATTTTCCCATTTCGGTCCTCCCACAGCGCCGAAATAGACGGCATCTGAACTGTCGCATATCTTCCTTGTTTCGTCGGGTAATGGATGACCATATTTTTCATAAGCACACCCTCCGACCAAAGCCTCTTTGTATTCGAAGGTATGATTAAATCGTTTCGCAATAGCATCTAAGACCTTCCTCCCTTCCTTCATTATTTCCGGTCCAATTCCGTCTCCCGCCAGTACCGCAATGCATTTTTTCATCTATCTATCTCCGTATAATCGACAATCGTTACAGGTAAATTGTTATCGTTAGTACTTCGATGACTTACACACTGCTTCTCCCCATTTGTAGGAGGATTACAGGGTGTGTTTGAAATACTTTAATACAAATTTTTACCTACACGCTACCGGAGCGCACCGTGCCCCTACAAAACTGTTAACTGTTCAACAGAGCGCTTAAAACAAAGTCTGTGTTCCTATGCACAAAAAGAGGATATAATTTTACCTTTCTTTTTGAAAAGAATCTACCTCTATTTATTATTGATTTTGCTTACAAAATGGCTAAAATTACGATTTTCAAAAAAGATCCGGTAATCAGGATACCATTGGTAACTATTCAGCGAAAACTGACAGAGGATATTCTTTTTGAATAATTAAGAGCCCATCGCGAAAATGGACGATACCATATCACCCCTACAGGGTTAATCGTCATTGCATAACAATATGCTATAATCATGTCATCCCTTCGGGATCACAGAAGTAACATTTTATTCAACCGTAATAATTGTGGAAGAAAGTACACTGAATAGTTACTAACATTGTCCTGATACGGCTGCCGGCGATTTCTCCAACAAGACGATTCGTCAAGAATGAGGTAATAAGACCGTTGTTGATTAACAAGTTCGTAGTTCTGTTTTAAACGTTTATAAAAATCAGTACACAAACAAATGTCATTACGAGGAGTTGAGTAACGAAACAATCTTATGTCTTTTGTAAACATAAGATTGTTTCGCTGCCGCTCACAGCGGCAATAATATATGAAGACGTTTTTGTAAAACGCGACTCTGGTCTATTGAGCAAATATAAACATTCAAACCATTAAACGTTTTATGACGATATGAGGTAAAAATCATGCAGATATTACTGACGAACGATGACGGCATCTATGCCCCGGGAATTGCCGCCCTGAAGCAGAACATTCAAGACTTGGGACACGTTACCGTAGTGGCGCCCGATGTTGAGCAGAGCGGCGTGGGACATTCCATTACCTTCAGTCATCCGTTGCGTATCAGAGAGGCACATTTGGATAATGAATTTATTGGCTACAGCGTGAATGGTTCTCCGGCCGATTGTGTAAAATTGGCTATTTATGAGGCCATGAAAAATAAACCTGATGTAGTCATCTCCGGCATTAACATGGGCACCAATGTGGGCATCCATATCCTGTATTCTGGGACGGTAGCAGCCGCGGTTGAGGCCGCCATCATGGGATATCCTTCCATTGCTATTTCATTTGAGATTTCCGGCCGATATGATGACATTCACAGCGCGGCAAAGGTTGCAAGGGACATCATTAAACGCATTATAACGCACAAATTACCGAAAGGGTCTTTGCTCAATGTAAATATCCCTTCAATTCCTCCGGATCAAATTAAAGGAATAAAGGTAACACGGCAATTTGCCCATGATTTTAAAGAAAACTTTGAAAAACGTATAGACCCGGGCGGAAAGGCCTATTATTGGTTATTAGGCACAGATAAGAGGCTTCATCGTGAGGAAGAAACGGATATTCATGCCGTCAACGAAGGCTATATCTCAATAACTCCTCTCCTTTATGACCTGACAGACTACACCATGCAAAAAAAGATTCTCGACTGGGACTGGAAAGGTATCGTATCCTAAGTTCGGATAAGGATAGCGCTTCTTTTTAATTTCCAAAACTTGAAGGCATCCATTACCAGATTCTTGTCTCGAATGATTTATCATTTAGTAACGAACCTCTCCAGTTAAGCACGAAGCAGTAAGCTTTCTAAAAAAGTGGGGCATCGTGGAAATGAGTGGATAAAATTTAGGGGAGAAAGGTTGCAATGAAGTATCACGCAAGCTGAAAAAAGGATTGAGGGGGACAAAAAAGATGTCGTAACTATCCCGTGGTAGAAAAGAGGCTACCGGACGAATATCGTTTCCAGATACCTTCGTCCGAAGGCCAGGATAAAGTGGGATATTTGGAGAGGTAAAGGCGCTCGTTATCCGACTTGCGTGGACTCAATAAAAACGGTCTGTGGTTGTTGTGGTATAGTACACCGGAGTCTTTACAACAAAAAGGTGCAGCAGGTGTGAGACTTATCCTGCGGCGATATGGGCAGGTAAAACGGGAGGCGTTAGAGTGGCTGCCGAGAAATCCTTTTTGCACATAGAGGTTCGCCTCTTTTGTAAGGAGGCGATATCGGGCGATGGCAATACAGGATGTGTCCAAAACGAAAGGATACATATTCATTAATTTAAAATATCAAGCTAGACAACTTAAAGATATTATAGTATTTCCCTGAAAGAACTCTCGTTTGATATAATTCGTAGTACACAATACGTAAGGTGTAACAGGATGTTTTAGTCGACACTCGAGATAACGGGCTTTATGGGTGAATTTGCATTAATAGAATGGATTCGGAAGCATCAAAAAAGACGCAGAGACGTTGTCCTGGGGATAGGAGATGATTGTGCGGTAATAAATGTTTCTTCTGACAAATTGTGTCTTATCACAACAGACATGCTGGTAGACGGGACTCATTTCGATTTGAAAAAATGCGCCATCCGGGATGTCGGCAGAAAGGCAATCGCTTGTAGTATTAGTGATATTGCTGCGATGGGATGTCAACCCACCGTTGCCGTGATTTCGATCTGTTTCCCTGAGCATACTACAAAAAAATTTGTACGGGAACTTTATGCTGGCATATGGCATATTTCGGACAAGTATGCCATCGAGATTGTAGGCGGGGATATTATTAGTGGCCGCGGCCCATTCTGTATTAATGTTACTATGCTGGGGAAAGATAATGAACTAAAACCTATCTTACGATCAGGTGCAAGGGTAGGAGATAAAATACTGGTAACAGGAAAACTCGGAGGTTCTATTCTCGGCAAGCATCTTTCATTCGAACCGCGACTTAAAGAGGCGCTTGTTTTAAACAAGAACTTTACGATACACGCCATGATTGACATCAGTGACGGATTGTCGGCGGATTTGAATCACATTCTTGAAGAGAGTGGCGTTGGTGCTGTCTTGGATGAAGATCAGATTCCCATCTCTCCTGCTGCAGTAAAATTATCAAAAAAAACAGGGTACACACCACTGTACCACGCATTATCAGATGGCGAAGACTATGAATTGTTAATGACGTTGTCGAAAGTGCAGGCAAAAAGGATCTTGTCATCTGATCTGCTTAATGATGTAAAAGTGAGTTGTATCGGGGAAATTGTGAAAAGTAATGGTATTTGGATGAAGTCTTCCGGTGGCAACATTCGTCCTATAAAACCGCATGGATACGAGCATCTGTAATCATAGCATGCCGAATGAAACCTTTTTTTATTCTGCAACAAAAGGTACTCTTCCGTATGAAAAAGAAACCTTTAATCTTTAAAAGTATGCGTGTGGATGAAACCATACGGTTTGGTTTAAAGCTTGGCATGTTATTGTCCTTTGGCGATGTTGTTGCTCTTATCGGTGAACTTGGTGCCGGAAAGACCACGTTGGTAAAGGGTATTGCTAGGGGATTGGGCGTCACAGACATGCGCACCGTAAAAAGTCCTACATTTTCATTGGTACATACCTACAAAGGGCGTGTTCCAATATATCATTTTGATGCGTACAGGTTGGGAGATACTCAGGAGATGTTAAACATCGGGAGTGATGAAATGATTTATGGAAACGGTGTGACTATCGTAGAATGGGCAGATAACGTATCAGGATGCCTGCCGCAGAGGTACTTGGAGATAACTTTGACCTTTATTTCAGAAAATGAACGGGACATTACAATGCGTGGTTGTGGAAATCACTATGATACAATAATAAAATGTCTCCGGGATGACAAAATATTTTTACTCAGAGACCACATCATGTATTTCAATAACTAATTGTGGGTGGGTTCGGATATATATATAATCCGGTAAGAGAGGGGATCCCCTCTCTTGCCGAGGTCTTCCTGCATAGAGAAAGACGCAACAACAATGGACTGGACTCGTTGGCTAAATCTTGAGCCGGTGATGGCAAATACTTCTCCCTCGTACGATGCGCCAAAATATCGTTTTTCTTGGAATTTTAAGAAAATCATTTTACGCTTCACCCTACCCGGTCCGATATGCATGTAAACAATATCCTTGATGATGTCAAACGTGATAATTATAATGTCTTGTAAATTTATGCAACCACGCCCAATAATCACACGAAAGGAGCAAAGAATATACAACGCACAACTTGCGCACAAAGGTTTCGATCAGTATACTATAGCTTATGTAATAAAAGATGCTGTTTTTTTATGGGAGGTAATAAGATAAATTCTATGTCACTAAACGGACTGGACGCCAAAACGTTTTTCGAACATGAAGGTGGTATCACGTACAACGATTTTATCCTGCTTCCTGGCTATATTGATTTCTCGCTCGATGAAATCAATCTGGAGACATACCTTACCCGCAATCTTAAGATCAAGAGACCTATAGTCAGCTCGCCCATGGACACGGTAACTGAATCAAGGATGGCAATCAGTATGGCAATGCTTGGGGGCATTGGGATTATTCATTATAACAATAGTATTGAGATGCAGGCAAAGGAAGTGCGCCGGGTGAAGAGATATGAAAACGGGTTTATTACAGATCCTGTCGTTCTCGGTCCAGACAATACGATACATGATATCGATGTACTCAAAGAAACACATGGATTCTCTGGCATCCCAATTACTGAGGATGGCACACAGAACTCGAAACTCATTGGAATAGTGACGAAGCGAGATATTGATTTTGAGACAGACAGGACCAGGAAGCTAAAGGATGTGATGACCACACAACTTGTTACTGCACCCGCCGGTATCTCCCTTGCCGAAGGGAACAGTATTTTGAAAGAAAGCAAGAAGGGAAAGCTTCCCATTATCGATAAACAAGGCCGTCTTGTGTCCCTGATGAGCCGTACCGATCTCGTGAAGAATGCAGACTTCCCTTTTTCCTCAAAAAACAAGGACAAACAACTCATCGTGGGCGCAGCCCTATCTACCCGGGAAGATGATAAGGAGCGCCTGGATGAACTGGTGAAGGCCGGCGTCGACATCATAGTAATCGATTCGTCTCAGGGTAATTCTATTTTTCAGATCAACACGATTCGGCATATCAAAAAGAAGCACCCTCATGTTGAGGTGGTGGGCGGAAATGTCGTTACTGCCAAGCAGTGCAAATCGCTGATCGATGCCGGTGCTGATGCCCTTCGCATCGGTATGGGGAGCGGTTCCATCTGCATAACCCAGGACACGCTTGCGGTTGGAAGGGCACAAGGGTCGGCAGTCTATCACACAGCAAAATTTTCTAAGGAATACGCAAACGTACCGGTTATTGCCGATGGTGGCATTGCCCACATCGGACATATTGTAAAGGCATTGTCGCTGGGCGCAAGCACGGTAATGATGGGAGGTTTACTTGCCGGTACCAGCGAATCACCAGGAGAATATTTTTATGAGGGCGGGGTGCGCGTGAAAAAGTACCGCGGGATGGCATCTCATGAAGCTATGGAAAAGGGTGGGGGAAAGCGGTACCTTTCATCGGAGGATCGCATAAAAGTTGCGCAGGGCGTTACCGGCACAGTTGTGGACAAGGGTTCCGTCATTAATCTTGTTCCCTATCTGATACAAAGCTTGTTGCATTCTTTGCAGGAGCTTGGATACAGGAGTATTCAAGAGCTTCATAGCGGGATTTATGAAGGCACCCTTCGTTTTGAAAAACGTTCCCAGTCTGCTCAGGCAGAAGGGAATGTCCATAGCCTTTATTCATTTAAGGAGCCACATCTGGGTTTGCTACGAATGGGGAGATAAATTGTTAGTAAGCAGAGGGCACCAGGGAGCAGGCAATCGGTCTTCAACACTCAGGTTTGAATCCGATGGAATCGTAATTCTCTATTGCTCCACAAGACATTCGCTGTTCAACAATTGTTAAGATCTTTGCTGTGATGGCAACGGTCGATTCTTTATATTCATCTGCAGATAGATGCTAAACACTGACAACTGAACGTCTGCACTAGTACGCTAAACTCACAAAATAGTTATATTTTCCAACCAGTATAGTTTGATATCCTTTCTTCCATGACCGTTAAACAAAACGCCATTGAGATCGTAAGAACCCTTCATAAACACGGTTACAAAGCCTTCCTTGCGGGTGGTTGTGTACGCGATATGATCATGGGAAAGGAGTCCGCCGATTATGATATTGCCACCAATGCCTTACCCCAGAATGTTACAAAACTCTTTGAAAAAACCATTCCCGTCGGCGCACAGTTCGGTGTGGTCATCGTTGTCAAAGATAATCACAATTATGAAGTAGCTACTTTTCGTACAGAAGGCTCTTACGGCGACGGTCGTCACCCCGATTATGTGACCTTTTCCACTCCTGAGGACGATGTAAAACGAAGAGATTTCACCATCAATGGCCTCCTGTACGATATCATCAAGAATGAGATACTGGATTATGTCGGCGGAAGAAGCGATATTTCTCAGGGAATTATCCGGACAATCGGAGATCCGATTAAACGCTTCACCGAAGATAAACTGCGTATGATACGGGCGGTACGTTTTGCATGTCGTTTTCATTTTCCCATACATCGCGATACACAGCAGGCCATTATCCGGCTTGCGCCCCAAATTCATGTTGTCAGTGCCGAACGTATCCGTGAGGAACTGGAGAAGATACTTACTGGTTCCAATCCACATATAGGTATCAGACTGTTGGACGAACTTCATCTCTTACAAGAGATCCTGCCTGAGGTATCCCAAATGAAGGGGGTACGACAGCCTGAAAACTTTCATCCCGAAGGAGACGTCTTTGTGCATACCCTCCTGTGCCTTTCCAAGCTTGTGCCTCTTATAGAACAGGGAATGGAAAAACCTTCATTTACCCTGGCTATGGGGGTGCTCTTACACGATATCGGCAAGACTGTTACCTTTGAGGAGTCTGACCGGATCAGGTTTAATCTGCATGAAAAGGTAGGTGCAGATATGGCGGCAAAGATCTGTGATCGGTTGAAGTTGTCGAACGTTGAAAAAGAGCGCATAGTCTGGCTTGTTTTGAAACACCTCTGTTTTAAGGATGCACAAAAGATGCGCATGAACAAACTCAAACGACTGTTTGCAAACGAAGGATATCAGGAACTGGCAGAGTTATGCAGGATCGACGCCCTTGCAAGCAGCGGTAATCTGTCTGACTATCACTTCTGTCAGGAGATGTTCAACAAATTGAGCCACGAAGAGATCAAACCAAAACCCCTGATTACCGGTCATGACCTCATAGCCATGGGGTTAAAACCCGGTCCTTCGTTTAAGACCATTTTGACGAAAATTGAGGACGAACAGCTCGATGGTAGCATCACAAATAAGGAGACAGCTCTCGAGGAAGTAAAGACTCTTATTTCACAAATGACTACCGTTCTCAAATAAATATTTTAAAAATCGACTGTTTTTGATAAAAAAATATAAAAAGGGTCATCGTGGAAATGAGTGGGTGAAATTTGCATTTTTATATCTCCGGAAGCAT
>NZ_MJUW02000059.1 GCF_001753675.2 Candidatus Brocadia sapporoensis
ACCATTTCTGGCCTAATCCTGCAACAAGGCTTCGCCTTGTTTGCAGGATTTAGGTTTTATATTATCCGCTATCCAAAGGACCGTCATCCTCCTCCTTAAAGTTGATATATAGCTGCGCATAAGTAATAGGATATAAATAAGTATGAAAGACGCATTCGGTGAGGCATTATTCCTAACTTTTAAAGCCATCCAGAAAGACCCTGATTTACTATACAGCTTATTTTAGCCATTTTATTAACCAGCATGTTGTTTTATTTATGCGCACCTGTGTAACCTAGATGTTTTTGCCTTGACATGCACTATGGCTTTTTGTTCAATTGCAGAATAGTTGTTAATAACATCGTTAGCAGGAGAGGAGCATTGTCATTCAAGGAAGAGTCTCTTCGGACGGAGCTAAAAAAGCAAGTAGAACGCTTCAGGAAAGAGTCGAACAGACATAAACGAATCTACCGGACCCTCAGGTATATTACTTTTGGACTAACAGGGTTTTCCACTTTCGTTGCGAGTGCTGCTTTATCTTTCAAGGGCCAGCAGGAATGGTTAAATCTTGCCGTTGTTTTTGCAACTGCAATAGCAGGAATTGCAACGTCAATTGAGGGGCTAAGGAAGCCGTCAGAACTTTGGATTCACGAAAGGAACATTTTCTATGCTTTGACAGATCTTGAGCGAGAGATGAACTACGAAGCGAGCGAATCGGGTGGTCTGAAGAATGCAGATGATTATTTTAACAGACTTCAGTACATTCTTACAACATCAACAGAGAATTGGTCAAGAAAGGTTAAGCCGTCTGGCGAAGGCAAGCCTTCGTGATTCAAATTTTCAAGGTCTACGATATGCCAACCCATGCAGGCAGTGTCACTTTCCGCCGGTCTCACAATAAGCTGTTATTTCTTATTATCTCTTCAGCGAATGGCACCAATTGGGTACTGCCCAAGGGGCATATTGAATCGGGTGAATCCCCCGAAGAGGCTGCTTTAAGAGAACTGCATGAGGAGGCAGGTGTAACTGGCCAGATAATTGATCGATTGTCAATCAAGGAATTCAATTTGAAGAAGGAGAAAGTGTCTGTGCAATATTTCCTCGTCAAAGAGTTGTGTCTTAGTCAACCAAGAGAATCCCGGATAATTCGGTGGGAGGACGAACATTCAGCGTTGCGATTGTTGCCTTTTGAGGAGTCAAAAAGTGTTTTTCGAGAGGGTGTAAAGAGGATTAAGGAACTTACGTTAGATAACAACTGCTAACCATATCCTGCATACGGATTGTTTCCGCGCTTTGCGTCTCAATAACCGGTAAATACTATCGTTCGATAAAATAACAAAATTAAAGAAGACGAGATAAATATAAGGGTTCCGAAAAGGCTATCGGACATTGAAATAGGATGTGGTTTGTTGCTATCGCAAATTTAGAAGAAGACGGACCGCATAGGATTAATGTGGTGGCATAGTTTGTCAACACATCAACAGATGGGCTCTTGTTAATTCCTGCCAGGCTCGTACATAAAACAGAAGACAACATTAAGTTGGATGCAAGTCGCTTTGACTGTTACCATTGATTCTATCATTCAAACGTTGTAAAGTTATGTCTTCGGTTACACGGTGGCATGGACTTCGTCGTGATGATTTGACAGGTTCACCATGCACGACGCTACATCTTGTTTGCCCATGTTATTTGAATATACACACGGGTTTAGAATATATCGCAAAGACAGACAAAGTTTGTCTGTGTCACACTATAACAAAATTAAATAAAATGAAAATCTTATACAAAAAATTTACCAGATATTACGTATCGGTTTCCTTGACGGGAGCTTTGCTCATGAGCAACTATTGATGAGTGTAATTAATCTTCCTGTCAATGAGCCAAAAATGATGTAGTAAATCGCCTTAAACAAACATTATCGCCAATTGACGAACAACGGAAAGGACCATTTATGAACCGAACGGTATCTCAGAAACGGGCTGCATTCCGGGCACTTCACCAAGATGGTTGTTTTGTTCTGCCAAATCCATGGGATATTGGGAGTGCGCGCGTGCTGGAGAGTCTGGGTTTCAAAGCACTGGCAACTACCAGCGCGGGATATGCATGGTCAGTGGGATTACCGGATGGGCAGGTATCTCGTGCCATGTCATTGGCATACATTCGTCAGATAGTCGCCGCTACAGGGTTACCCGTCAGTGCTGATTTTGAGAGTGGCTTCGGGGTAGATCCGGAAGGTGTTGCCGAAAGTGTGCGCATGGCAGTTGAAACCGGTGTAGCCGGAATTTCCATCGAGGACTCGACGGGTGACCCAGCCAATCCGCTGCGTGACACGGATGAGGCCGTGCTTAGAGTGCGTGCAGCACGCCACGCGATCGATGATTGCGGCGGTGACACTCTACTCGTTGCACGCGCTGAAAATTTTTTTGTTGGCAAACCCGATCTCGAAGATACGCTGATACGTTTGAAGGCATACGCTGAGGCTGGGGCTGACTGTCTCTATGCGCCGGGTATCCGAACGCGTGAGGAGATACAGTCCGTCGTTGCGGCCGTAGCACCCAAGCCAGTCAATTTACTGATCGGTCCGGCTTGTGCGCTTACACTGCACGAGGTTGAAGCACTGGGCGTTAGACGCATCAGCCTGGGCGGCTCACTGGCACGTGCAGCATGGGGTGGTTTCATGCGTGTAGTGAATGAGATTATCGGACGCGGCCGGTTTGATACCTTAACTAACGTTCCAACGAATGCGGAGCTCAATGCGATCTTCCGGAAAATCCAAGGTTAGCAGGATGTTTCAATACTCTGCTGTTTATCCATTCCCACAGCAAACAATGGGTGATCTGACAAACAGGGTCATATAGCGCCGGACAACCATGTATTGCATCGGGTGTCTGCAAGCGGTCACTGCAGACCACAGGCGTTTACACAATTCCAGGGCAAGTTTATAATATTATAGATGACGATATAGAAAGGAGTTAAACAATGTTCAAAAGAGTTGATCATGTAGAAATTGTACCAAGAGATGCACAGAAGACTATCGATTTTTATACCAATATTCTTGGTTTCAGGATCAAAAGCCGAATAGAAAGAAACATGCCGCCTATGAGAGAGATCATCTATCTACAGTTGGGTGATACGGTTATTGAAATTATTTCTGTAGATAATCCTAGTCCAAAATCTGAAAACGCATGGGAAATTGGATACAGGGCTATTGCCCTTGAAGTGGAAGATATGAAAAAGACGGTTGATTATTTAAGAGGCAGAGGAATTGGCATTGCTCGGGAACCGGTAGACTTGGGAGATTCGTATCGCGGCGAGATACGAGATCCGGACGGGCTCATTATTGAACTTCGGCAATGGAAATAGCTTATGTGAATTAACATGTAAACAGAGATATTTATCTCATATATCAAAAGAAATAAAGAGTTATTCACATTTTTCTCTGGCACAGTTTTGAACCCCCGATTCGGCTACAGTGCGCAACCCGTGTAACAATGTATGATACTTAAAATATTGAAAGGAGATGCGAAATGTCATCAACCATGTTTCGTCCCATTGTTTTCTTGAGTGTTTTGAGTGTGTTCTGTGGCTGTGCAGAAAACAAAGCACAAGTCAGAAGAACATCGGGTGAAGGGGTTAGCCAGTCGGTAACAATCGGTGCATCTCCTCGGCCAGCTAATCAGACTACTGGAAATGGTGCCGCAGCAGAGGTTGCAAAGAGCGCCATGAGAATCGACTACCAAAAAGTAGCGCCAGGTGCTTACCAGGCAATGTTAGGTCTGGAAAACTACGTACGCACTTGTGGACTGGAAAAATCTTTACTCAATCTCGTTAAAATGCGCGCTTCCCAGATCAATGGTTGCGTTTATTGCCTCGATATGCACTCAAAAGAAGCGCGATCTATTGGCGAAACGGAACAAAGACTCCTTTCGCTCGATAATTGGCGTGAGGCTACCTGCTATACAGCGCGGGAACGGGCTGCCCTGGCGTGGGCCGATGCGCTGACACTGGTGTCAGAGAAACACGTTTCTGCAGAACTTTTTAACGAGACTCGCAAGCAGTTCGGTGAGCAAGAACTGGTAAATCTGAGTATGGCCATAATATCCATCAATGGCTGGAATCGCCTGAATATTAGCTTCCGGTCAGATCAAGAGGCCTGTCCAGTTAAGTAGAGAGTCAAAAAAGTTTGCAAGGGGGGCATCCTGGACGATATCGTTCTTGGAGTGTCGAACGACTCAACCCATTTGCCCGGTTAGCGTGACGTCAGGTTAATTCCATAAAAATATTTTTTTAATAATCGTATATTTTCTCAATAGCTCTTTTTTTATCACACTGGCTTGACAAATTTTTCATTGTATTTGCGCATTCTGACACACAGCGGCCAATGGCAGTGTTCAATATGTAACCAGGGGATGGCGTCTTTTCACACCTTAAAAAAGCCTCTTCGTTTTGTGTATTTTATATGGATTCCTCTGCCGCCGATCTCAAACGGGGCATATATTTAAGGATATGTTGTCATATACCGTTAAAGGCAATTCTTGGATTATCCCTACATTTTGGCACGGAGGGCATTAGCATTTTCAATCTTTGATATTTTCAAAAACGAAAATGTTGCAACGTTTCAAAAATGGTGACAC
The DNA here is from genome assembly GCF_001753675.2 of Candidatus Brocadia sapporoensis. Taxonomy (GTDB): domain Bacteria; phylum Planctomycetota; class Brocadiia; order Brocadiales; family Brocadiaceae; genus Brocadia; species Brocadia sapporoensis. Next base: position 4,614 of record NZ_MJUW02000059.1, read on the forward strand.
CGATATCTCGATTTTTTCTTGACATATGCTGTACCATTTGACAAATTAAAAAAAATGAGTTATATAGTAAAAACTATTTATTACGGGAGGTTTATCATGAAGAAAAACAGCATTATTGTAATTCTTTCGATAATAGGTCTGATGCTACCGTTCGTGTCTCACGCTGATGCGAATGAGATTCCGCCACAGGGCAGCAAACTGCTCTCGGCGATAATTAAGACAGCGGAAGGACAACACCATGGGAGTATTTTTGAGGCCGAATTCGAAGACGGCCTGTGGGAGGTAAAGATCTGTGACACCAGTGTTTGCCAGAAACTTTACCTTGACCCACAAACCGGCAAAGAAGTGCGTCAGAGAAAAACCGATTGTGACGAAATACCACCGGCAGGGTCAATGCCAATCTCAAAAATCATACAATCTGTGGAAGCTCAAGGGCTGGGGATTATAACAGGATTTGAATTCGATGACGGGTTCTGGGAAGTAAAACTGCGCAAGGACGGGCGAAAGGTTAAGCTGATTATAGATCCGATGACGGGAGAATCAACTGCATTGAGTATGAAAAAAAGAACTCTGTCTGACGATCAAATGCAGCGGGCAACATCACACCTGTCGCAGAGCCAGGACGTTAATCGAAACAACGAACCAAATATCAGGAGATAATCACGATGATTCCGAATAAACTAATGGAAATCCTGAAAATAGAGCCTGATGGTGTTGTTGCTATTGCAACCTTAGGGAAAGAAGGACAGCATTTGGTTAACACCTGGAACGGCTATATTGCAATATCATCTGACGAACGATTGTTCATTCCGGTAGGTCACATGCATAAAACAGAGGCTAACATTGCCCTTAACCCTCATGTTTTGATTACGCTGGGAAGCCGGAAGGTTGATGGTATGCATGGGTCTGGCTCAGGCACCGGATTCTTAATTAGGGGAAAGGCGACGTTTATAAGATCCGGACCTGATTTTGATTCCATGCGGGAGAGGTTTCGATGGTTACGCGCCATATTGGCCGTTACCATCGATTCAGCTACTCAGACTTTATAGAAATGTAAAGATGCGTGGATGTTTGTGCTTATTACGTGTGCAATTTGACTAGAATTCAACGTTTAGGGTTTATAACCAGGGCGTTCAACAACGACTGGAAACGAAGCTTGATAAAGCGCAGTCTTTCTTTATCAAGCCGTGTATCTGCGGTATTGGTGCTAACTGTTAGGAGCTAACGATGAAAAAAAGAAAGATATACATTACGGAATTTGACAAAATGCGGCTCGAGGAACTTATTGATGTGGCTGCGGAGTTTGGCGATCATGCAAGGAAAGATCTTGAGTTCTTGGCGGGAGAGCTGGATCGTGCTGAAATAGTGCCATCCAAAGATATACCTGCTGATGTGGTAACTATGAATTCGAAGATTGTTCTTCGTGACTTGGATACCGCTGAAACAATGACCTATGTATTAGTGTTTCCCAGAAATGCAAATATCAGTGCAGGGACTATCTCGATCCTTGCGCCTGTAGGCACGGCAATTCTGGGGTATGCAAAAGGAGACACCGTCGAGTGGTCGGTTCCGTCAGGATTACGGCGTCTTCGTATTGAGGAGATTGTTTACCAGCCAGAAGCGGCTGGCGATTATCATCTGTAGCGCTAACCTATTTGTTGCACGCTACGGCATTACTACCGCGTGTGGACTGAGCATTAACTAAAAATAAGGGAGTTACGTCGTGGCACATACCGATCAATCTGTTGGCACACTAATCTCGATCAGCGGAACACTTGCAAGCATCGGCCTGGCTTTGGTTGCCATTCTCACAGCAAAGACATCCATAGACCATATTGAAACGGCCGCAGATGATATCTTTTTGTTTTCGTCTTTCGGATTCCTGTTCGCAGTTGTTCTTGGTTATCTGGCACTAAAAAACAACGGAAATGGTAAAGGCGGTAGCCTCGCCACCATGGCAGAGGTGGTCTTCTGTGTATCACTTCTCGGCGCTGTCATTGGAGCTCTTCTCATGCTCTACATATTAGTCTGACGTTGTTGTCAGATAATAATTCGTTAAAGCAGTTGTCGTCGCTCTGGTATCTCTCAATGTCGCCAGGGAGAACTTCGCCCCTGTCATCCTGATGTTGCTATCAGCCTTGAAAACATAGCGGGTTTATAAAGAACCGCAAATAGGAAAAAGGACGAAAGTGCCGGAGATACGGACAGTGGGCATATGAGACATTATACGATGGAATCTATGATTAAAAGCACTACACCGAACGGTGATCCCGTTGAGTTCGCTAAGCCTGGGCGCAACCAGAAGTTCCATGGCGGCGTATGATGGGTAAATGGGAACTGACTGTTATGGACGACAGGACACGCATTCGAACCCTCGTCTGGATTCATGCAACACTGCCTGAGCATCGTGTTCTGGCATGACTGTGTACGTGATGGATTATAAAGAAAGACAAAAGCAGGAGATAAACTATAATGACAAAGACGTTTAAAGTCGGAGACCACGTGACCTGGAATTCTGAAGCAGGATGGGTCAGCGGCACGATTATTAAGATGCATACAAGGGACGTCAACTATAAGGGATATACACATCACGCCAGTGCGTACGACCCGCAGTATGAAATCAAGAGCGATAAAACCGACCATATCGCAATGCATAAGGGTTCGGCACTGAGAAAGATGAGTAGTTGAGCGCGTAACAAGTCGGCGTCACAAAACGGGGTATCATATTAGCTTTTTGAAGCGTGATATTATCTCAACGCTACCAGGTATTGTCCCTGTTTTGGTTCAAAGCAGCGCCTCAACCGTTCCGCCTGATGTCCCCAAGGTTCGTTTCTTTACCACTCAGTTTTGAGATGAAATTCCCGGTGGTCAGTAGCGTCTAATAAGGCCACAACCTCTGTTGGAATTACGACTTAAAAATAGAAGTGTTAACTTACTTTTGCCCGCAGGAGACCTTAGGAAAGACAAATGTATTGATTTCTAAAAAAATTAATATGAACCCGAGTAAGCAATTAATTTGACCATACTCAACGAGTATGCATAAGAGTGGCTATGAAAAACATTACCTACAAAGCGCCAAAAAATAACAAAGAAGTCTTTATTGATCACGCAGTAGATCGTATTCCAGATTTGGCGCATGAAAATCAGCAGAAAATGCGCGGTTTCAAATTTGAAGTGAATGGTATTCCTTTTCAGATATTGCGGGAGAAAACCCGCGAGGAACTATTGTCTATGGCCACAAATTACACGGCGGGTATTCAATCCCTGCTTCTAAAACGCAGGTCTGAGACGTGTCTTTACGTTCGGGATAGTAATCAAAGGGACGCATCGTGGCATAAGGAACAAGATAAATTACCTGGAAAAGGGTTAAGTCGGGATCATGAGACAATCAGGGATATTTCTATTATCCAAACCGGACACGAACCTATTCTTTACTATCCTGGAGTATGGATCAAAAATCATCTTACACAGCATCTGGCGAAGAGAATGGGCGGCGTCGGAGTAAATATGATTGTGGACAATGACGCCTGCAACATGGGTTTCGTCTATGCGCCAATTCTGTCAGAAGACTCCGCAACCGTCCAAAAGGTAGCGTTAGTGGATAGAATGGATGGTGTTGCATATGAAGAGATCGTTTTTGGTAGTCCTGAAAGGATGCTTACATTCAAGAAGGAGATATTAAACCTGCTCAAAACAGATGCTCCAGACGAAAAAAAAGGTATAACATTTGAGTCGATGCGGGTTGCGTTTGAGGAATTTATTGATCGCTGTATGAATATCTATTATCAGGGTTGTACTGACATGGTAGGTTTATTAACAACGGCAAGACGTGCGCTGGAAAAGGATTTGGGCATTGATAATCTTGAAATCCCTGTTTCCTGGATATGTGAAACGGATGGTTTCTATCACTTTTTACTGCATATCGTATATGAGGCAGAACGATTTGCGAAAATCTACAATGAAAAATTGTCAGAATACCGAAGCATTCATAAAATTCGGTCAAAGGCCAACCCCCTGCCAGATTTAAGAATTATGGGGAATCTAATTGAATTGCCCTTTTGGACTTGGAAAGCAGGGGAACGCAGGGGTAAGTGTTACTTGATGAAAGAAGGGACATCTCTAAAAGTTACCAATGGAGCGGATGATTTATTTGTCCTCGGAAATAGCAAAGAAGAAAATATAGAACGGTTAAAGGCCTTGAAGGATGCCAAGATTAAAATACGTCCACGGGCGATCACAACGACAATGTTTTCCCGCTTGTTCTTCTCAGACGTATTTATTCATGGGATTGGCGGAGCAAAATACGATACGATTACCGATGAAATAATCGCGGAGATTTTCAGCGTTGCCCCCCCTGCCTTCGTCACAATTTCTACTACCCTATTTTTACCATTCGACACATATAATGTAAACACGGAGGATTTGCAAGCCCTTCAGCGCGAGCTTACAGACATGAATTATAGTCCTGAACATTATGTTTCTGGTGTTGCACAAAATGACAGAGAATTTATAGATAGGGTTAATAAGAAAAAGAGGATATTAGAGATCATGGAAGCTTCCAGCAAAGAGGAGAAAAAGCGGTATTTTGATCAAATAAAGGCGTTAAATACCATGAATTTAAACGTTATATACGCTGAAATCCAAAGGAAACGGAATGAAATAGACGCGGCAAAAATTAAACTTGCTTACAATGAAGTTATAAAATTTCGGGAATATCCTGTTTGTATATATCCTACGAAGCTGCTGAAAGAATATTTTTATGATGTTTTTTTCGGAGAGTGAAATAGAGGTATGTACCAGTAATACCCCCTATGATGGAGCCGATAATAATCAGATTTGATTTGAGAGCAATGATGGGATAATATGCCTCTTTTTTATCGATTTTTACTATTAATATCCAATTCACGTCTTTAAGATTATCGAGGGGCGTATATGCGTTGAGTACGGGAATTTTCCGATAATCTTTTACAATTCTTATATCCGTATTGCCGCGAAGTGCGTCTCTTGTGGCTTCCGTGTTAATTTCCAGTTTTAAAATAGTGTTTTGAGGAATAAAACTCGACTTTGAACGCATGAAATTATCATCACCCACAATGTAAATTTCTCCCGTATCACCAAGTCCGTCTCTTTGGGATAAAAAAGCATCAATTTTGGAATATGGTATCTCTACGATAACAATACCCAGGAGCTTATTGCTAAGATCATACACGGGCGCTCCTCCCATGAATATAAAGTCTTTCGCCTCTTCACACCATGTTATATCAGAAAATTTAACATTATTTAAACCTTCCTTAAATATCTCACCGATAGAAAAAGAGCTGTATTCTCCCTTGCGCAGATTGGTTCCGATATATTCATCCCGTTTGACGCCGAAGACAACATTTCCATCGGTATCTACCAGAAATATGTTGTTGTACCCGTTTTGTCTCAGAAAGTGCTCTAGCAAGGGGCCATAGTAGGTGTCTACTTGCCGATAAGCAGGATCGTCAAAACCGCCGGATTTAAAGGCATTGGCGAATCGTGGTAAACTTTGAACAACCAAAGGATTTTTCGAGAGGATATTGACATCCCCGTATCTTTCATGAAAAAAATTCTGAATTTGTAATTTCTTGATTTCCCGGACAGAGATTAAGTGATTCATAATCTCACTTTTCATGGCAGGAACAAGGATTTTATAACTTAATGGCCCCATGATAACAAAAAAGGTACAAATGGCTATGCCTGATGCGATAAGGATTTTATTAGCAGTTTTCAAGGTTATTACTCAAGATCTTGCGGGTATTCACTCCGCTGTAAGAGATTAAGATACTGTTGTAAGTTAACAGTATGAGAATTATCTTTCATTACAAAGAACAAAATAATACAAATTAATTTTATTTTGTCAAGTTTATTGACAGACCGATTGATACGTCTCGACAAAGAATTTTACATCTTTTATGTCTCCGTTTATTATCTCAATGGTATAGTGAGTAATCCGATTCCTTTTAAGAATACAAATAATCTTGTCCATATCCATATCATACTCTCTTGAGAAATGCGAATGAGTATCACCGTCTGGATATTCATAGTTCCAGTTGTGCGGGGTTTTATTGGTATTCAGATGAACACCGACTACCTGGCCGTTTTTACAAATCGATTCGAGTCCTTCATAAAAATCGAACTTGTTTACAATAGCGGATGTCCAGAGATGGCCGGTATCGAGCCAGACTGGACATTCAAGATATGCCATGTGTGCAGGTGTTTGATTGCCATTTCCGATACCGGGAAAATCGTTTTCCAGACACATGGTGTATGATGGATACCGTTCCCTTAATTGTTTCATATGGGTTTTCACGGTACGTTGATACTTTTTGAATTCTTCTGTCTCCAAAAATTTTGGATCCATGACCCGTGTATCATTAAGACGGTATTTATTATCAATAACGTCACGCAAAACCTTATTGTAATTGTCAGGATCGTTTTTGATTGGTCTCGACGTCATAAAAAACCCATGAAACAGTACTACCGTGCTCTTCAGAGTATTCATAATTTGTGCAGTGTTTTGGAATCCTTCCAGGGCAGTTTGAAAATCATCATGTGCAAGATTGATAACGTAGTCAGAAAATACCGGGGCGTGAATGGTAAACGGAACCTTGAGCCCTTTTATTTCATTGTACAAGTCTTTCGTAATGGAATTATGCAATTGAATTCCAAATTCAAAACCCTGCGATTCAATGAAATCTCTGCAACGTTTGATCTTTGCAAGAATTTCGCCACGACGAAAACACATGGTACTCAGTTCGATTTTCATATGCTCCAGTATAGAAACTTTTTTCCGAAATGAAAGATGAATTTCTAAATAAATTGCAATAATTGAACTGGTAGAAAAGAATTTGCTAAAAGTGATCGTATAGTAGGAAATGGATTCTCAGCGGCGGGGTTACTCGTCATGTAGCTTATATTAATTCTTGCGTGTGTTTAAGAAGACACTAATTTATAATCTTACCACAACTTATGGTTGGTGCCTGCTTAAAGAATCAAGACGATCCCCGTGTTTGCCTTGGGCGTCATCATCCCGCAGGCCAGTGGTTAATCTTGCGCGGATACTGGAGTTTAGCAGCGTTAAGTCCGTGAGACGGAGATATTGACCGTCTAACAAGAGAAAAGATGGATATGGAAAGTATGAGTTGTTTTCTAAGACAGGTATGCAAGACACATCCATATAAGTTCCATGTTATTAATATTGATGGTGCATCATTCCACAAAGGTAAGAGACTCGAAATTCTCCCAAACGTGTTGCTGTCGTTTTTCCAACATACTCTCCTACGCTGAACCCGATAGAGCAGATATAGAACATCCTTCGGCGTAACTATTTTGCTAACAGAATGTTTGATTCTCTGGAAGCGTCGATAGGGCGGGCAGAACAGGGGTTTGCTGTTATAGCGAAAAAAAGTGGCTGTAAGGAATTTAACAAATTGGCATTGGATTGGTGCCATCTAGATTGCGTAATTGAACAACACCTGAGTATTTGGTGAACTGCCGAGACCGCGAATGCTCAATTGTCCTGTTCCGGGCCTTCCAAACCCAAACCCGACAACGTTGTTTTGTGTGGCAAAAACACCAGGAGTTCTTTCCTTCACCAATTCCATAACGCTATTTGCGATAGAATTTTCAATCTTTTCCCTGGTAATGGTCGTTTCACTCTGTGACATCCTGGGTATTTTTTTTACCTGTTTTTCTGCAGAAACAAGTATTTCTTCAACCGTCTCATCTCTCTCCTTTACCTCCGTATTCTTTTCTCTAATTTCTGTTTCTCCGATGTCGTTCTCACAAAAGGCCGGAGACAGAAAAAAGAAGCTGTTTCCGAATAAACAAGCAGTTAAAAATCCTTGTAGTTTCATAATATCCTCCAAATAGTATTTTCAGCAAATATCGGATAAAGAACATGGGGACACCTGCGCAAACACTTTGTATGTAAATAAAATATTTTTTTCATATCTTGCTACTATCTCCTTATAATTGTTTATCGTAATTGTCTGTCTTCTTTCTCATTAGCCGCCTCGGTAATTTTAAAACGAAACGCTATCTTCTTCTTTGAGTCTACAGGTACTCCCATAATCATTTTTGGTACAAGCGTACATTTTCTTAAAAAGACAAGCGCCGATGCGTCCATATGCTTGCATCCCGAAGATTTCACAATCGTCATGCCGCCGTTCGACCCATCTGACAGAATGAGAATTTCCACCTCAACCTTTCCTTCATGCCCTTTGGAAATGCACTCTTTCGGATATTCCGGCTTTCCGATACCAGCAACTTTTGCAGAAGGGCTTCCTTTTACGAGTTTACTCCCATATGCGCCGGGAGAAGAGTGCACTGGCGGATTTGTTTCGTGGTGATGGTCCTTTTTTCCTTCGGTATTTCCCTTTGTAAAATCATTCCGCTTATGAGACAATCTTTTCTCCTGTTTTATGTCAATTACCGGTGAGTTATTCATGGCATTCCCGGTGTTAGAAGCATTTGCTTCATTGCTGTTATCCTGTACTTTATCAAGTGTTGTTAATTCTTCTGTTCTCAAATCCTCTCTATTTTCTTTCTGAAAAACTGTTTTTTCCAATACGTCTTCATTACCGGGAAGAGTCGAAGACTCATACGCGACTCTTTTTTCAGTCACTGCTAATTTCCTTTCCGAAGACAGACCTTCAGCCGATCTGATAAAACCTACCAACTCCACTTCAACACATGAAGCACCCTGCTCCATCAGCACCATTGAATCCCGGTATGCACTGTGCACGTAAATAAATACTCCAAATACCGCAGCATGAATTGCAAGTGATAAAATGAGCCACAGCCATAATTTTTCATATCTCATATCGTCCGATCTTCATGCAGCACGAAATTGCACAATCCTCTTTTTAAATTTCTTTATGCTTTATTGAGGCATATAAGGTATCACAAACGACATTCCTCTTACTTCTCCAACCACGGCGTCAATGCGATACACCTCCCTGATGGTCTCGGTATTGATTATCTCCTTGCCTCCCCCGGCATAAAGCTGCCCGTTTTTGAAAAATAGAAATCTGTCTGCATATCGCATCGCCACATTCACATCATGGAGGACAACTACTGTAGTGATATTCAATTCCTTTGTTATTCTTTTCAGCAAACTCATTATTTCAAACTGATGTTTTATGTCCAAATGGTTAATCGGTTCATCAAGGAGAAGTATCCTTGGTTCCTGTGCCATAATACGGGCAATCATGGTCATCTGCCGCTCTCCTCCAGACAGCTCTGTATATGGCTGTTTTCTGATTTCCAGCAAACCTATCAGTTTTAGCGCCTCTGCTGTTCGATCATAGTCTTTTTTTGATGGCAAAGAAAATACATGGGATGCCCTGGCGGTAAGGACAACATCCTCAACGGTAAAAGGGAAAACAGGGTTATGAAATTGAGGTAAATAGCCGATGATTTTCGCTCTTTCTTTTATAGAGATGCTTTGTAACGATTGATGGAAAATGGTCACCATGCCTTCACGGTATGGCAACAACCCGGCTAAAATCTTGAGAAATGTCGATTTACCACTCCCGTTACAGCCCAATATGACAACAAACTCACCTTTTGAAATATCAATTGATATATTATGGATCACCTTTTTTTGGCCATACCAAAAATTAAGGTTAAAAGTAGATATTGCCATTATAAATTCTCTTCTCGCATCCGGCCGCTCTTGAGCAAATAGACAAATACAGGGCCACCAATAAGGGTGGTGAATATACCAACAGGCATCTCAACATCTGCGATACTTCTTGATAAGGTGTCAACAAACAACAAAAACGATCCCCCAATAACAAAACTCAAGGGTTGATTGCGCCGGTTATCAACCCCAAAAACAAGCCTTACAATGTGAGGGATAATGAGACCGACCATCGGAATAATACCTGCTACCGACACGGTTGAGGATGATACCAGTGCAGCCGGTATGATAATAAGCAGTCTTTCGACAGTTGGATTAAGACCAACGGCAAGGGATTCTTCATCTCCAAGCGCAATTACATTCATTCTCCATCTCATGATCAAAAGCCATGCAGTTCCTATTATGATGGGTATTATGCAGGATCTTACTTTTGACCAAGTTGCATAATGAAGATTGCCTATCATCCAATGCACTATGCTCTGGAGTTTGAAAGGATCCGTGACATATTGGACAAATGCAAGCAGAGAGGTAAAGAAGCCAGAAACAATTATTCCTGCAAGTATCAGCGAAAGTAGTGAAACGCCTCTTCTGGTAAGAGAGAGAAAATAGGTCAATGCGACAGCAAGCATTCCAAAGAGAAATGCCACTGGCTGAACAGAGAAATCGTTTAACAATGCCAGCGAAAGCGCAGCCCCAAACGCCGCGCCTGATGATATACCGAGGATAAACGAATCCACAAGGGGGGTTCTTAAGACATTCTGGATAGAGTTGCCTGCAATTGCAAGTGAACCTCCCACAGCAAAGGCTAACAGGATTCTGGGCAGGCGGACATCAACAATTATGGTGTATAACATATCGTTATCCGTATTTGAAGAACCATTTGAATGCCTGCAAAAAAGCCAGCGTATTGTTTCTTTTGGCGCTGCAATGTCAGAACTACCGACAAACATTGATGCTGCCATGAATATCAGTGGCATTGCATAGAAAACAAGGTCTTTTTTAAAAAAAGTCACGATGATCAGTTTTCTCTTAAAAAGTTTTGTTATACAGCATTTGAAACATCTTGTCCAATTCCCGCTTCGAACCTAAATCACACAACAATTCCGGATGAAGCCACGCAGCCATAAGCTTTAAGGCATACTGAAATTTCAATGTCCAGAGGTCACAATGAAATACTTCTGGAAGTTCATATACTCTTTTGTTCCTGATAGCTTTTATATTCCTTAATTGTTTATTGAGCATGAGGTCCCTCGGATCAAGACGTTCATTATGCCACATGATAATAACCTCTGGGTTTGCTGAAATAAGCCTTTCCATCGTTATGACGATATGTTCCTTTGTTTCTGTACAAATATTTTTCCCCCCGGCCATTGCTATCAAGTCGTCTGCAACGCTACCTTTACATGAAGTATTCAACAGACTTTGAGCCCATACGTAGTAGACTGAAGGATTTTTTCCCTTATCAATAGACTTAATCCGTTCAGTTACAGAACTTATTTCATGTTGTGTATACGCAATAATCTCATTTGATCTTTTTTTGCTATTGGTAAGAATGCCAAAGATTTTTATTTCAAGAAAGACATCTTCAATCGAATCCATAAAAACGCCCAAAACAGGGATTCCGGCATTCTCAATGGCTTCGATAGCCTCCGTTTGCTGAGCCCACATGATAACCAGATCTGGTTGGAGAGCGAGAATACCTTCAACACTAACAGAATCCCAGTTGCCAGGCGCAGGAAGTCTCTTGTCTTTTATCCGTTTGTCTAAAGCCGCATAGTATGGATATACATCGGTCTGGTATACATTTTTTGACACTCCTACTATTCGATTTCCCTGATTAAGCATATAGATACCGCTTAAAGCACTTTCTATCAAACAAACAATCCGCTTCGGATGCGCTTTCAGTCTGACTGTTTTATTCCGGAAATCAATTATTTCTAAAGTATGAGCTGATACAGAAACAGCATGAAGAACCACGGACAAAAACAAAAACCACTTCACTGGCAGCCTCTGTGCAAACCAAATATTTTTCAAGGTGAGTTCACAATTAAAAAGTTACCACAATCGAGGCCAGGGTATTAAATCCAGGGTCCTGAAATTGCCAAGGCATTTCAAATATTTTATTCAGTATGTTATTTACATCTACAACCAGGTCGGCTGTGAAATCACGATTTTGATAAAGCTGTTTTTGCGCCTTCATATTCATAATGACATATCTGCCAAAGTCATTTCTTCCACCCTTCGAGGTGCTATCGTAATATCTACCTATATACTGACAATAGGGACTGATATTCACTTCGTATGGAAAACTTGCCGTGATGCCAAAATTTGCAACGATATCGGGCACAAATGGTACATCGCTGCCGTCCTGATCTGAGTCAACATCATTTTCAACTTTTGTCTTGGTGATTGTAGTATTGGCAAAACACTTAAGCATGTTGTCTATTTGATATTTCCCTTCAATTTCTACACCATAGGCATAACTCTCTCCAGCGTTGACAGACCGCGTTTGGGAGGGATTGCCGCTGACAACATTTTCAACGATAGCATCATCTATCATGTTATAAAATCCTCGTGCACCAAACTGCAGATTACCGTTTAACCGTATATCTGAACCCAAATCCAACCCGATGCCTTTTTCCGGTTTAAGTGATGGATTTGGCAACTGACCGTTTTTACCGGGCATGCCAAGGTCTGACAATTTTAATGTTCCGCCTACAGATTTTGCTGATGGCACTAAAAAAGTTGAACCGGCATTAGCATATATACCGATATCTTTAGATACATTATATCGAATACCTGTACTCCAAAGGAAGCGGTCCCACGACTTGCTATCTTCTGACGGTTCAGAGCCACCAATCAAATCGTAATCATGTCTTGTGTAACTATAACGCCCTCCCACTCTAAAGACCCAGTTATCAATAATTAATTTTTCCTGTACATAAAGCCCACAGGCATCAGCGTTCACATCATTACCCGTCGTATCAATTCCATTGGTTTCTGTTTCTGTCTTATAACTCACATGCTGCAGATCAGATCCTATGGTAAGCAAGAAACCTTCCGTGTGTTCATAATTAACAAAGACATCAGCGGGGAAAATATGTTGAACAACCCTGTCTTTTTCACGCAGACTCAGATTTACGGGAAAATTGTCCTCTTCCCAGTTTCTGTCATAATGGCGATAGCCAGCCTTAAGATGAAGAGATATATCTTTGTTCAATTGATTTTCGTATGCGACGTTTATTGTATCATAATAGTTTTTGAAATCACGGTTCGGTCTCCCAACATCGCCGGTATGCTCTGTGTGATGAGCAAATATCGAAACCTTCGATTCTGGTGTCAAATAATAAGTAGTCTTAAAAAAGGCCTTCGTCTTTTTATACTCAGGATCATCAAGCATATTGAGCCATGATGGGTTCGTGCCATAGTTTGTATAATCGGACTGTTCATAATTTGCACCGAGTAGATAATGAACATTTCCCTTACTATTCTCATGATAGGCACTGCCGGTAAGCGTATTCCACGAGCCATATCCGGTAGATAATGTTGTCATTGGCGATAATATTTTATCTTTTGTAATCAGATTTGTTGCGCCTGCAAGGGGAGACTGGTTACCGGCAAAATCCATGGACATATAATTTGGATAGAGCACGGTTGGGCCACGATGCACTTCGATAGTATTAAGGTATTTGTTGTCAAGGCTCATCGTGTCAACAAAAGAATCCACAGGAAGGCCATCCAACATATAGATATTGTATTTTGGCCCCAACCCGCCATAGGAACCCCAGTTTGCATCATTTCTGGAAAGTGGATTCACAAAGGCACCTGGTGTATACCGCAACGCCTCCGATAAATTTCTATTCGTATAGGTTACACCTTGGATGTCCTCCTGAGTAAGTATGTCTATTTTATGCGTAATTTCCTCTGATTTTTGAGGCAATTTTGATGCGGTAACAACAATTTCTTCGGTTTCCTCGTCTTTTTCCTTCGTCTCTGCCTTTTCTTCGCCAATCTCTGTTTCTTCAGCATAGGTTTCTGGAAAAGCTGGAGACGATGCTAATAGAAAGTTGCCTACACAAATAATTATAAATAAATATATTTTTTTCATCATATTCTCCTTAATATGTTCTAAATTTTTCAAAACACAACTGACACTCAATATAGTTATCACTATGCCTCAGGTTTGGTAAAATACTGCTTTCGAATGAACGTATTCCAGCCTCAGGAGATTGGTAAATAACCTGGACATTACTGGTAAATACTTTAAACTTCTCGTCGTAACCACAATTTGGACACACAAAGAAATTACACGTTCTCAAGATGTTCTCCTCTACACAACAAATTAAAATATTACTATTATCGTTTATGTGCTACCATGAGATAAAAAAAATATTTATTTCATGCATTGTAATTTAGTTTATCCTATGAGATTTTTTGTCCGATTCTTCCAGACGGAATCGGACAGGAATTGACACCCTGGATTTAACAGGCATGCCTCCTATCCTTTCAGGTTGAAATCTCCAGCGCTTCACCGCTTTTAAAGCCGCTTGATCAAGGAGTTGATAGCCACTGCTCTGTTCAACTTCAACTTTGGTCGGCACACCTTTCTGGTCTACCTCTACCCTGAGAATTACCAGTCCCTCTTGACGCATTTGTTTTGCCAGTTGGGGGTATTCCGGAGGTTGATTCCGCATATAATCCGGCTTAATCTTGGCCATGGCCGTTCCTTGCGAAGATGGCTGCGTAATCCTGGCGGCTTCCTGCTGTTTTTCAGTTGTAGACGCACCGGGTTTAATCACCCCTGTTTCGGGTTGTAGCGGTTTAATCGCTTCCTGTTGTTTTTCCACAACGGGTGTGATGAATTCCTTTGTCTCCAGGTTTGGCTGCGGCGATGTCGCTGGGTCTTCCTTTGGTGTAGTCTTAACTGTTTCCTGTTGCTTTTCCATCGCGGATGTAATGGGTTTTACCACATCTGGCACTGGTTGCGGCTGTTTAACCAGTTCCTGGTGTTGTTCTGTTGAGGACACAACGGATTTAACCGCTTCCGAGTCTGATTGCGATAAGGCGGCCACCAGATCAACATCAATAGTCCCGTTTGTCGACTCAATGCTGTATTGAACAGATTTAACAAGAAGTTTTCCACCAATGAAAAATAAAATTCCATGAATGAATAAGGCAAGGATAAATCCTTTTATCACGCCGTGATTGCCTGGTTTCACCTTATGATAGTCGAATCTGTAAGTTGTCATTTTTGCAAAGATTCCGGCTGTCTTGTCTGAATGGCAACTTTCGTGATTCCTGAAGACCTTATCTCGTCAAGGATTTGAATTGCATTGCCAAACGATGCGTCCTTGTCTCCATTAACAAGAACCTTCGTATCGGGATTTTCCGACTTTAATTGTTTTAACCGAAGAGACAAAAGATCGGAAGTAAGTTTTGCTTGGTTCAGGTATATATCACCTGACTTAGTTACGGTAACGGTTACTGCCACTTCGCGCTCCTGGGGAGCGCCCGTCACGGCGGAAGGTAAGTTCACACGAATACCCTGATTCTTGGTCATTGAAAGAGAAACCATTACAAAGGTTGCTAAAAGGAAAAAAACAACGTCAATAAGCGGAATGATCTCTATCCTTGCTTTCCGTCTGGTTGTCGGCAGTGGTATCTTCATGGGTTTTTATCCTGTTTTAAAAGCAAAAGTTCGAGATGTGTGGTGGCATCCTCAATCTCATGTCTGGCTTCTTCAAGGCGTGCATTGAAATAATTAAAAGGAATGAGAGCGACAATGGCGGTAAGAAGGCCGTAGGCGGTCGCAATTAAAGCCTCTGCAATGCCGCCCGTAATAACTGTGGGGGAGTCAAGTTCCCTGCCCCCCAAAAGGCCAAAGGCATGTATCATTCCGGTCACGGTACCAAAAAGACCAAGGAGCGGTCCAAGGGTAATAACGGTGTCAAGCACAGGAAGTCCGCGTCCAAAACGCTTAAGTTCTTTATTTGCGGCCTGCAAAAGGGCGTTCGAGAAGGCTTTATGCCGGTGACGAAGGCCGTAAACAAGGGTGGTTGCAACAAAATCATTGCACCCCGCTCCTATTCGCAAGGCTTCTTCAATTTTTCCTCTCTCAACTTCAGAAAATATTTTTTCTATTATTTCCGGACACCTTGATTTTCGCTCACCGATAAGAAAATAAATCCGTTCTATAACTACTGTCAACGCAGCCATAGATGCAACGAGGATAGGCCACATGACTGGCCCTCCTCTCAAGAATAAATGAAACATTATTACTCCTTTTATTATTAAAACCGGAAAGTCAGAGCAGCACGAACCGCGATAGGTTCAACTGATTTAAAATGAATATCATTGTACCCGCCATCATCCGGGCCTGCAACCTCGTTTTTTAAACGCGAGGGATAATAATAATCAATATCATGATTCTTGTTGTCGAGGAGATTAAAACCCTCGACACTGAGAGTCCAGTTCTTATTGAAGTTATACCCTGCTTTTGCGCTCAACAAAGTGGTGGTCGCAGAGCGGACGCTATTGTCTTCAATAAGAGGACGGGGACCGAAAAGCCGCAAACGCAGGTCACTGAAGAAGCCACGTTCGCCTGGCTGACGGTACGCAATGCCGATAGCCATAACACTGTCAATTGCTCCAGGAATATGTGTACCTTGAGACCCATCATCCCCAACAGTTTTTCGAAACTCTGCATGCGAAAACGAGAAATCCGCATCCAGTGCGAGCCATTTGGTGGGCGTATAGTAATTTGTCCACTCAACACCATAGCGCCTGCTCGGTGCGCTAGCCTCTGTGCTGCCAGCATCCCCGGCAAAAACCAATTCCGAGTCCACATCCAGCAACCACAACGCCAGCGTGCTTTGCAATCCCTCTATGGCGGTTGTGCGTACGCCGATTTCTGCGCCTTTTGTACGTACCAATGCATCCGCTGGTTTAACAGGGTCTCCCGTCATTGGGTCAACCTTTTGGGTAACCCCCCGCGCATCATTACTGTGAAAACCAAGCCCCCCGCTCAGGTAATACTCCGTTTTAGCCCACGGCCCAAAGATAAGCGACCCTTTGGGGCTAACAATTGCATCGTCCCGTGTACCAGAGTTGCTGGACAAATTGCTATCCACGTCAAAATAATAATAATCCATTCGTAATCCCAAAACTGTGCGGAATTTATCCGCCCATTGAACTTTATTCTCGACGTAGGGGGAAAAACTTGCTTCCCACACATCATCCGAACGGGTTGTCTCTGAAATTGTTTCACCGTTGTAGTCAACCTTGTCCGTACGATGACGTCTGACCGTTTGGAATAAACCGTTTGTAATCGAATCACTGCGAATTTGCAGACCTACGGTATTTTCCATGTCGCGGCTAAATAGCTGACTGTACCAGGTTTGACTTGCCTTCAACCCCCCAACCGCCCGCCTGTCCAGTTGCTCAAATTGATCGCCCTGAGGGCTATTAAGAAAGTATGTGAAATCGGAAAACAAATCGAGATCATAGTAAAATCCATATGCCAACACCTTTGTGGAAGAATCTGCATCAGCACGATGCCACTCCGCAGAAAGATTGTAGCGTTGAGAGTTACCACCATCGCTTGAGTTCAGCGTGTCAAAACGGTCAAAACCAGGAATTTCACTCAGCGCTCGTTTAGCAACTTGGTCAGTCGCAGTCCAATGCCCGGCGTAAGCTGTAGTAGTTATACTATACCCGTGCTCTGCATCCCCCCGACTATAGCTTAATACGCCATTTATCTTCTTGTAATCATCGGGTGTCGACCAGGGACCATCGTTATGGAATAATTCAACAGCATACAGGAGATTTCCACTTCCAATAAGACGAGATGAGGCATACAGGCCGCGTTCGTATCCAAAACTTCCGCCCTCTACTTGTGCTATGCTGTATGGAAGGGAATCAACATATTTGATATTAGCGGCGCCCGCAGAGGAAAAATCGCCCAGGTCTGCATAGTAGGGTCCTTTCCGGAAGTCTACGCGCTCGACCAGTTCTGGAATCAAAATGTTCAAATCTGTATAGCCCTGACCATGCGCATGAGTAGGCAAATTCACCGGAACGCCATTGATCGACGTAGCAAAGTCCGTCCCATGATCTAAGTTAAAACCTCGCAGAAAGAATTGATTCGCCTTACCAGCTCCACTGTGCTGGGTAACAATTACCCCTGGAACTGTCTCCAGAACCTCACCCGGACGCGACAGGGTACGCAACTCTAATTCGTCCTTACCCACTGTACCCTGAGACGCTGCAGCTGCTATACCGATCAAACTGTCCGCGCGACCATAAACTAACACCTCCGGCAAAAGAGTTGCTGATTCGGTGGATGTTGAATCTGCAGATCGTTGAATAATATCCGGTGAATTACTCGTATTATCACCATTTTCTTCCGATTGACGAGAAACATCCTCATCTGACAATTCTACCGTAGAAGAACCAACTGCCTTTCCATCGGGGTTAACAGGAGCGGCACATAAAGGGAGCAATCTATTAAAATTCAGGAGTATCGGTAACAATAGCACAGAAAGTCTTAGTAAACGTTGTTGCGCATACATCATAAGCCTTCTTTCTTTATATAGGATAAATAATACAAAACACACTCATTGGTCACTTTAATTCTCTAAAAAACGTTAACCCTTAAAATAAAAAACCCATGTCTTCGACAGCAAAAACATAGGTTTGAAAAACATTAAAATTACAGATTATCAAAATAATACAGAGGAGAAACTTTGATCTGCGTGCCTGCGTAATCTGTAAAATCTGCAGTTATAAACCTTCACCATCTTTACCATCGAAAACTACGTGAAGCAATTACAGGCAGGTCTTCTGGCTCCCGGATCATCCTACTAATCAAGCCTTCCCACCTAATCGAACAAAGGCAGTGGCGGTGTGACGTTCGTTCCCGGTACAGCGGCGGGTCCGCTCCTCATCTCACCTCAGTTAAGAAGTGGGACATGGATTCCCTATTACTCCCAAACATCTGCATGGGAGAATTACCTGTAATCAATAATCATGGAAATGAACAACGTATCTTTAGTTAACGGGCAAAAAATCGCGATTAAAATATTTTTTGTTTACAAGCAAAATGTTCTACGCTACACCCCCCCCGCTACTTTCCTTTGATTATTATTCTTTTTTAAGAGTAATGAGTCTGTATCTTGCGTCAATTCCAGTAACAATTGTGTCTCTTCATTTCGAACTTACATCAGAAACTATTAAACCATACTGATGATTTTAAACTTTATAAGACACATTTAGAATAATCGCTCTAAACTATTTGAAAATCTATATCTTTCAATCACCTCCATTCTCTATTATTTTAATGTTTATCCGTTAAGGACTGTTTTCCTTGTTTAAACCCATTCCAGCGATAAGTCGGAAGGAACATTTCATTGCTGATTATGAATAAAAACCCAAACAGTACTACCTAATATATATTCGTGCTACTATAATACATAAAAAAATCAAGGTTATGCTAAAATATATCCATTCCCGTTGTTGCCATAGATAATCCTCTGTGCTCTAAACATTTTGCTGATTTTAATTTCCCGCACGATCCTTCTATTTCTTTCAATTTGTTTTTTTGACAATTATTTTCATACAGAAGTCAGCATTCCGTATTGATATGCTGAACCAATTAGTATTTTTTCTTTTCTTGTAAGCTCATCAAACTTATGGAGATATTCCTTCTCCCGATGAATTCCGAGTTTTAAGATATTTGATATACTTTCTTTTTATCACGAAGTGCTACGTTTCAAAAAAGAATATCATCAATATTATTTTTTATCAAGAATATTTTTTAAAATTATTTCAACGCTATTTTAAACACAAAGACAATTCCTGTCCTATCATAACTCTGCTAATTGAAACTTTGTATCCCCCATACAAGATTTTGGGTCATCATGGAAACGAGTGAGTAAAATTTGCATTTTTATATCTCCGGAGGCATACAGGTCAGAATTTTTAATCGAAGATATTCTTCATCTCTTAGACCGTAGGCCCGTCTCTGGATAATCCGAATTTTGTTATCTAATTCCTTGACAAAACCCAAAAAAACTTTATTCTCCGGTTTACTGTATGCAGCAATTCCATCCCAGTGCCTTACTACCATCTCAGCAAACTTCTCATAGGGTTTAAGCCTCTGCCACTTTAAAGACTTTATCCAGTTTTTGAAAAAACGTCTTGCCCATCCCTCCGACTTATAATTCCAGGGCATTCTAAGTTTTATGTGGGAAATTCCTAGCGCAGCTACGCCGCAACCAAAGCTTTAAAACCGTCCTCCCATAGTGT
>NZ_MJUW02000001.1:0-1526 GCF_001753675.2 Candidatus Brocadia sapporoensis
CCTTTAGAGTCTAAATTATTTTTAAATGTGTCTAATTTTCATTGACATATTCCGCATACCGCATCGGGAATTATTAGTCTTTTAAAATCCAATAAAAGATGAAGGCTGTCAATCTCTTCGAGATGAATTATTGGACCTGCATCCAGTATAACGTTCTGGATAGTTGTATAATCAGTCCTTTCCATGCAGTCCCCATTCAACATCTTTTTTTACGAACTTTTCCATAAGCTCCGGTTTATGTGTTTCAAGAAAACGACGCAAGGCTTCTGTGATGACGGACTTTTCATCCTGAAACCATCCAGCATCGATAAGTAGTTTAATCTGTTCATAAAGCTTATCAGGCAATTCTGCCTGTAATATCTTCACAACGCACCTCCTTTCAAATTAAATATTGATATTTTGCTTCTATTCTTCCTGAAAATTTCGATGAGTCTATTAAAGTATTGTAGGTTAAGTGAAGCGAAATATATCCAACAGAGAAAGGCATTGACGGGTTCAATCGAATTCGCCTATTTTACCAAATTAAATGTGACAGCCTATCTCTGTCTATATCCTACACGAACGACCGCCTCATATCCAGCGTTAGAGCATTGTCTTTGCCACTCGGCAAGTTTCATCAAGAAAATTAATGATTTGATTTCAGAAATCTTTGTACAGATCTGCCCACCAAATATCAATGTCCTCCGGTTCTTTTGAAAAATAAAACGAAAGGGTAAAGCCGTTAACACTTTTCTGTCCGGCAAGAGAGGCCAACGGTTTGTAGTTTTTCAAGCAAAACGATTCCCTGTCCTTCTCAATTTTGTAAATGTTGTATTTGGTCATACCTTCAATTCAAATCCAAAAACCTCTTATCCTTGAAAGGGTTGTGTAAGGAAAAGCACATCCAATAAAAAGCTAAAATAATTCGTCATCCCGCAAATGCCTCTCGTAAAACGGACTGCATCAGCATTTCCGCCTGTTCTTTACGTTCGGATACTTGCTTTTCCAGTTCATCAATCATGACCATGAGTTTATCCACGATCTCGACAATGGCCTGCTGTTCGGTCAAAGGAGGTATTGGAACTACGAACTGCTCAAGATTGTATTTAGGAAGTCCCTCTCGTCCCGCACCTGTAGTAGATTCAACTGACACTTTTTGAAATAGAGGTGATAAGACGACCTTATGCATAAATTCTTTTGATATTAAGATACTCCGAATAATGCAGACGTGTTGACTTACGTTGCCTTCACTGAAATCTACCGGAACTAGTGCACATCGGCCAAGGGAGCCGCCAGTAATATTTAAGAGCAAATCGCCAGCAATAACGACAGTCCCTTTCATCTGCTCGTGAACTTCAGGTGATATGAACTTGATATCATCGTAGGCTAAGCCATTGTCATGAACATTCTGCGACCTAAAAAACGGAATTCCTCTTGCTGAGTAGTTGCTTCCTTTTGGAGTACTACCTGAACCAATCTTAGAACAAAGATCCCCCAAACGACACCACACCCACCCCTCAGGCAGGATAAATGGTTTTTCTACTTCA
>NZ_MJUW02000001.1:1581-2470 GCF_001753675.2 Candidatus Brocadia sapporoensis
TTCGGGATGTTCATTCCGCCATTTGGCCGTCAGCTTTCCTTCAATGGCTTCCTGGAGGATGGTTTGACGAAAAAGAAATAAACAAGAAGATTGATTTAAATTTTCGTTTTCTAACTTTTGCAAGCAATCCAAATGTTCAGAAGCTAGTTTTATAGCTTTATGCAATTGTTTTGGAATTAGGGAATAGTCTGCTTCCTTTGATTTCTCGATCTTTGCCAAAAATTCCACGATGCATTTTTGTTCGTTTTCATCAATAAGTGGAACTTCAGTATTTTTAATAACAGTTTGATTTATATTAGGTTGTGCACCACCACGACTTATATCAATATAGTAGTATCGATGTGCTCGCAAAAACCAGAATAAAAAATCTTTCCTAATTCTTTTATCCTTAGGGAAAACTGCGCAGATTGCTTGATTTGTAGCCGCATCAATGTCAAGGATTGCTGTCTTCCCCGCAGTCGCACCGTACATAGCTACGAGTAGAGTGCCTTTTGGAAACACTTTTGCTGAAGAATTATTTAACCCCTCTTCAGTAATAAATTCTTCCGACATGTTAATTGTTGAATCATTTAGCTCGCCAGACTTAAACCAAGGAATTTTTCCGCCATAGTAGCTTTGATTTGCTCTGTCAGGCGTACCTCCGCTTGAGGTTTCTGCCAATTCAAACAAAGGAAGAGACGTATGATCTTTTTTTAAATTCTGAAAAAGAATTTCAGCCAAAATCACAGAAACGTCATTCTTTTTTATATGATCGATGTAAGAGACCTTAGCCATTCCAGATATCCTTTTTGTTGAATTGTTGCTTTGCGTCTTTCTGCTCAATGTCTTTTACCGTTCGGTCAAAGTCGGAAACGTAGTTCTTGTCCCGTTCTTTCCTGTATTTTTCAAA
>NZ_MJUW02000001.1:2788-3341 GCF_001753675.2 Candidatus Brocadia sapporoensis
AACTGCATAGTGCATCTTGTTTTGCACGGTAGCAAAAAATTCCGTGGTCTGTTTGTCGTCCTTTCTATAATCAATGCTGGTGGCATAAATATCAGTCACTTTCTGATAAAAATTTCGCTCGCTGCTTCGAATGTCGCGAATGCGCTGTAACAGTTCTTCAAAATATCGTGCCCTTTGCCCCCCCTGCTTTAAGCGTTCGTCGTCCAGGGCAAAACCTTTAATAATATACTCTTTCAGCCGTTGTGTAGCCCAAATACGAAATTGTGTCCCGCGCACCGACTTAACTCTGTATCCAACCGAAATAATTACGTCTAAATTATAATAATTTGTCGGTTTGGTAGAAAATTCGGAAATTCCGAATTTTCTCATGGTTGGGACTTCGTCAAGTTCTTTTTCTTCATAAATATTTTTTATATGTTCGTTAATTGTTGACTTTGACTTTTCAAATAGCTCCGCCATTTGATCCTGAGTGAGCCAGACGGTTTCATCTTCTATTTTTACCTGAAGCTTCGTTTGCCCATCGTCAGTTTGGTAAAGAATTATTTGAGATTTG
>NZ_MJUW02000034.1 GCF_001753675.2 Candidatus Brocadia sapporoensis
CCCGTTTTCCCTATCGGCTCCTAACTATTCTGAGAAAATATTCTCTCTCACCATCAGTTTCGCTGAATAGTTACTGTAATTTTATGTAAATCGTGTTTAAAC
The DNA here is from genome assembly GCF_001753675.2 of Candidatus Brocadia sapporoensis. Lineage (GTDB taxonomy): Bacteria > Planctomycetota > Brocadiia > Brocadiales > Brocadiaceae > Brocadia > Brocadia sapporoensis. The sequence goes on from NZ_MJUW02000034.1 coordinate 103, forward strand.
GAAAACACATACTTTTGTTATTTCGACCGAAAGGGGAAATCTTCGAACTCCGCAGTTTCAATGCTTAAAAGATTTCTTGCTCCGCTCGAAATGACATTTTTAGTAGATTTCGTTCGTTGGCATGGTCCCGGAAGGACGTCCTTCCGGACAGCTTAAAAGAAGCATAACGCTGTTGCATTAAAATAAAAAGCCTTACTGTCAAAATATTTATAAATAACACCTCGACAGTAAGGCATCTTTCTTTAACTGTTGAAGCAGCTTAAGCTGCTTACAGAGCCCTTTGCTTTGTGTTCTCTGATCACTCAAGGTTTGCCTTTGTCGAAATGTTTATTTTTTTTCTGGATTGATAATTATTTATAAAAAAGTGCAATGTACAGTAATGATTAATAACACCTATTTAAATCTATTTCAAGCAATAATTTCATCGATAAAAGGCTATGCACTCTTCGGCAATCTTGCCATTTTAGTTGAAAGATGGGTTTTGTTTTGCTCAATTCAGCTCTTTCTTAAGCGAAGCTATTTAAAACGTCAACAGATCTATCAGTTCCTTCCTCGAAAATGACTTGAATAGGGCATCGTCCGATTCTACTACGGAATTCATGAGGGTGGCCTTGGTGGTGATCATGGCATCGATCTTTTCTTCGAGTGTGCCTTTGGTAATGAGCTTGAAGACTTGCACGCCACGAGTCTGGCCGATGCGGTGAACGCGGTCGGTGGCCTGGTCCTCCCGTGCGGCGTTCCACCAGCGGTCGTAGTGGATGACCACCGAGGCCGAGGTCAGGTCGATGCCTAAACCGCCAGCCATGAGGCTTCCCAGGAAGACGTTGCAATCAGGGTCATTCTGGAATCGCTCGACGACCTTGCCACGGTTCAAAGTGTTACCGCGTAAGGTCTCGTATCTGACATGGATACTGCTCAACCAGTCACCAATGATGTCGAGCATCTCCAGATACTGGGAGAAGACTACGACTTTTTCTCCGGCCTCCAGTGTCTCTTCCATAATTTCCTTGAAAAGCTCGTATTTGCCTGATGTCGACCCTTTTGGAGAATTTCCGTTCAATACCAGTTTTGGATGATCACAGAGTCGTTTCAATTTGGTAAGCAAGGCAAAGATGTGGATATATTCCACAGGTTGGCTTTCATCCTTCAGCTTTGCAATTAGCTTGCTTCCCCGTTCACTCACGATATCTCTGTACATGACAATCTGGGTTGGCACTAATGTGCAATATCGCTTCTCTTCGGTTTTTGGTGGAAGCTCTGTAAGCACGTCTTTCTTGAGTCGTCTTAATTTAAAGGGATGGATGATCTTCTTTAACATCTCGCGCTTTTCATTGTCCTGATATTTTATGATAGGATTCTCGTATCGTTTTCTGAAGTCGTCTATGCTTCCCAGATAGCCCGGCATGAGGAAATCGAAGATTGACCACAATTCCGTCAGCCGGTTTTCAATGGGGGTGCCTGTCAGCGCCAGGCGGCGCTTTGAGTTAAGAAACTTAGTTGCCTTGCGCATCTGTGTGTTGTGATTCTTGATTTTTTGCGCTTCGTCCAGGACTACATAGTTCCATTGAATCTTGCTCAGACCTTCAACATCACGGGAAAGGATGCTGTAGGTTGTTAATACGACGGATGGGAGATTATCGGAAAGGAGGGTGTTTCTCTCTTTCCCGTAAAACAGGGCTATCTTTAATTCGGGTGCATAGCTCTGAAATTTGGATTTCCAGTGATCCAGCACGGATGTGGGACAGATGACCAGGTTAGGCATGCTCGGCTCATTTTGTAACGCAGAGAGGAGTACCACCATTGCCTGATGTGTCTTGCCCAGTCCCATCTCATCGGCCAGAATGCCGTTAAAGTTGTTCGTATGCAGGAACCAGAGCCAGTCGTAGCCTGATTGCTGATAGGTGCGTAATTCTCCCTTGTATGAAGTAACGGATGGCGCAGGTTGCGGCGGTGTGATACGGTCAAAATTCGCCAAATATTTTTGCGTTTCATGACAAACGGTTACCTGTGTTTCCCTGCCGCATTCAGCGCGGGTTCTCAGGTATCCCAATTTCGGCATCTTGATTCGCCCGTTTTCAATGACGCCGTTTCCACGCTGCCAGAGGTCCATGATATCCTTGGGAATTTCTATATAATCCGTGCCCTTTCTCATGCAGCGGTTTTTATCCAGGCAGGATAAGATCTCTGAAAGGGTGATCGTGTGTTTCCCTACGGTATACGTAGGATCCAGCCAAAGCCAATCGGTATCACAAGACTCCACCTGCACATGAGAAACATCGGGCTTGTCATGAACCTCTATGCCTTCTAACCGTTCTGAAGGTTTAAAGGAAGGATCATTAAGTAATTGATTGAAATCACCTTTCAAGAAATCAACGGCGTTCTTTTCCTTATAAACAAGCGGTTTTTGTTTATGAAAATAGGGTTTCAGGTTGAAGGGAATAGACTCCACCGGTCTATAAGAGTTGTTAAGCCATACCCATTCATCACTGATGCGGTGCTCAGCTAATTGTTCCCACGGAAACGCTTGCTCCTCTTTCTTGCCAGAACTCTTCAATTTCAGGATGGGTGACAACTCAACATGCCCGTCATTGTTTATATCGGCATGAAGATAGGGGACGAGTGGCGTTTTATAGAGCTTGACTTTTCTTGCCCGTTCGGATAATTCTACCTTGTTGCCGGTGAATCTCGTTAATTTTTCAAAAATGTTTGGACTTTTTTTTTGTTGAGATGTGAAATACCGTTTCATCGCCGCCATGATGTGAAATCAGTTTGATTTCGAGTCGTGGCCCGCCATCGAGCAAGTCTACCTTGATGTTGAAATGATCAAAGTCAGAAAAAATTTCGCTTAAAATATTTGCGGGGCCCGGCTCGTAAGAAGAAAATGGCAAAAATCTCGTAAAAATATTATCGGTGTTAAAAAGCGTTTTTTGTCGTAAGGACAGCGGTTTATAACGTTTCTCCTTGTCTCTCTGCTCAATCCACTCCAAGAGAGCGGCAACAACGTGCTTGCATATCTCCCCATCTGAGGCATACAAACACTCACAATCCATTTCATATATTTCTTCCTCATCAGAAAATATGAAGACGCTGTAAGGCGCTGTTTCACTGCCCACAACCTCAGCCGCCAATTCCCCGTTATTATAGCTCAGATTATGTACGCGACCATTTCTGCGATAGGAAAGGCCGCGACTATAGACACGGTTGTTAGAAATTGATCTGATATATTCAGCCGTAATGGTATCCAAAAAGGAAGCGCTCATATCTTCATACCCCTGTAAAATGTATTATGATTTTGAGAAAGGAACTAAAATATACAAGATATATACCAATTTATGAATAAAAAATCAACTAATGACCTCAAATTTTTTTGAGAGATTCGGGAAGAAAAGAGATACGTGAGGTTTTGGATAAGGGTGACGTGATTGGATGCCCCCGTTGTGAACGTGTGTGTAATGTCCTACCAGAGGTTTATTGTGAGGCGATGGATATGGTAAGCGATTTGAGATAGTAGTTCTATCTCCGCGAGCATCCGCTGCAAGTCCATTAACTGCTTTGTCTAAAGTTGCTGGCATGTCAAGAATATTCTGATCTTTTTGGGGTTGCCGAAGTTGTAAAGAACGATCTTGGCGAAGCGTAGCCACGACGGCAACCCCGTTCTCCATTCAGAAGAAATGTGCCGGTTACTGCCATCTCATCCCTGTTTCAGCGTTTTACACACCCCTGTATCACCTCTTTCCGGAGGAGACTCAAAAGTTTGAAATTCCTTAACATTTAATTAGGGCATATCTCTGCGGTTTCAAAAAGGCTTTTTGTTGCTAAATACACATGAAAACACTGAACAATAAAGAGATAAACAAAGATGCTTTTATTTTCCCCCTGATGGCCGAAGAATTACCCGCCGGCTTGATATGATATTCACCAGATTTTCCGCTATATCTTGTTTCGTCTCACACCCGGATTCAATTTTCTTGCGTGCATTGATCAAATAAGCCTTGTGCGTATATCTTGTAATTTCGTTCTGATTATTGGCCACAACTAAATCTGCACCGTTTTCAACCAGAGACGCATATGCTTTTTCTATAAGATCATTTTTTGACAAACCTGTTTCTAATTTAAAACTTACTAAAAAAGCACGAGGCCATGTCTTCCGTATCAGCTTGATAACCTTGGGTGTCTTTACAAAGGATACCACTAGCTTGTCTTTATTCGAAGGTATCTTGCCGTTACTACATGCTTCCGGGGTGTAGTCAAGTACTGCCATAGCATGCACGATAGCATCGAATGGTGCATCTTTTAACTTTTCCTGGATTGTAGCTAATAAATCATCGATTGTCTCTATCTCAATACCGGTAAGCCGACGGGCACAATCTTTCTCTAACAAAGCAACGTCTGGAATACTGCTACCTACCCCATAGATAAGCGTTACATTAGCGCCATATTTCAGGAGTTCTGTTGCAATCATAGTCCCCAATATCCCGGTCGATTTATTGCTAATGTACCTCACGGAATCGATGTAGCCTCTCGTTGGCCCGGAGGTTACCATGACACGCACTCCTTCCAGACGCCTCATGTTTACAACCTTTCTTAAAAGACCATATACTGATTTCTTTAACCAAGACATGCTACGGCACACTTATGCCTCTTCAATAGGAATGGAGAAAATTATAATATTTCTGACGACTTATTACAACATCCAGGAATGAAAGCTGCTAAAATCGTATGAGCAAATATAAGCTAAACGTTTGCTACAAATTGGAATACCGTTCGCTAGTCTGTAAATCACCTTTTGTACTGAATTACCAATCCCTTTATTTCTTCCGTCTAAGGGAGAATTTTCAACGGTTTGTTGTGTCAGGAATAGCCAACGTAAATTAATGTGTTATGCGACGACCAATTGTTCCCATAACTTTATTGCTCATATGTGGCATATGTATAGGGTCATGCACGAAGATTCCCGTGTATTTTACCGTTGGAATGGGTTTTGTAATGTGGGTGTGCTGTCTGGTGACCTTCGTTGCTCATAAATTCAGCAAATTTTCTCTTCCGTGTCTGGCAATCTTTTTTATCGTGGCATCAATAGCATATTATGATTCCAGGAAAAATCTCCTTCCAGTCAATCATATTGACCATATTCTCACTACCAACAAATCTCTTCTCCGTATATCAGGTACAATTATAAAACCACCTATTATCTGGGATGAAAAGATCCTGAACGCACGCGCACTTCATGCAAAATCAGAACAATCTCAAAAAAGATCCGATAGGAAGATATCATTTATCATTCGTGCTGAAGCAGTAGAAACTTCTTTGGGATTGGAAGATATATCCGGCGTTATAAAAGTAAATTTATATCTATCAAAAGAGGAGGCTTTTGAGATAAATAAGAATGTTTCAGTTTTAAAAAAATTGGGTTATGGACAAAGGGTGGTACTCTTCGGTTCCGCATTCCTCCCAAAACCTCCGGCCAACCCGGGAGAATTTGATTATCTGCGATATCTGCAAAGACAAATGCCCTCGATTCGAGGTTTAATGACCATAGTAAACACAAAGAATATAAAAACGAAGCCCGGGGATTGCCGGAACTGGATATATTACTTCGTATATGCTTTATCCAATAAGCTAAACAACACAATTTACACGCATACTTTTAGCAACAGCGCTCCGTTGATCAGCAGTATGTTGCTAGGCAACAGGATTGACCTTTCAAACGAAACGATCGACAATTTTATGAAAACAGGCATTATCCATTTTATTGCTGTAAGTGGTTTTAATGTTGGAATTGTGGTCTTTGCTGTCGTTACACCGCTGCGTTTTTTAAGAATAAATCAAACTTTATTAACCATTATCATTCTGATTACCGTTATTTTCTATACTTTTTTGACAGGACTTAACCCACCGGTGCTTCGTGCAAGCATTATGGCTTTTGTTTTCTTCTGCAGTTTTTTCGTGCGCAGGCAATGGGATATCACGAGTGGTATCTTTGCCGCAGTTTTCTTTATCCTTATCCGAAATCCATCCGATCTCTTTGACATCGGATTTCAATTGTCCGTATTGGCGACGATGGGAATTGTCTATGGATCTGCAAAGATCGAAGAAACCTTGTTTAAAACAGCCCTGTTTATTGAAAAATTGCAGGTAAAGGCAGAACGCGGGCGGCTGTTTTTCTTAAAAAAATATCTACGGAAATCTTTCTGCATTTCCCTGGCCGCCTGGCTGGCGACTCTCCCCGTAACGGCTTATTATTTCCATCTCTTCACCCCTTTTGTTGTTATCGTGAACATCTTGGTATTTCCTCTGTTTTGGATAATTATCGTTTGCGGTATTATTTTGTTGACACTTGGAATAGCATGTCCCCCATTAGCCATCGTTTCTGCATGGTTGGCTTCCTATACAAATCTTATATTAGAATCCCTTATTTCAAATCTTGTGTCGTTGCCTTATTCTTATTTTTATGTCTGCGGGCCTTCGCCAGCGGGAATTGTTGTATACTATCTGTTCGGTATTCTCTTTCTCTATAGGCATTATTTATCTATAAATTATCCTCAACTGGTACTCCTTGGCCTGTTGAGTGCCCATATTTTGATCTTTCCCGATTTTCGTAAATTTTCCAGTCGTTCTTTAACAATCACGTGTTTGGATGTGGGGCATGGGGGCGCTCTCTTTATTCAATTTCCTAACGGAAAAAATATCTTGTATGATGCAGGTTCATGGCAAAATAATAATGTAGGAAAATATATTATCGCTCCCTTTTTATGGAGTCAGCATGTTAAAAAGATCGACTTGGTAATTTTATCACACGAACACAAAGACCATGTGAATGGGTTGCCAGCTCTCATCGAGAGATTCCAGGTAAAATCTGTTTATTCACAACGTCATTCGTTTGCATCGCAAGAGGGACAAAAAATACTCTCGTTCCTGAGAAAAAACCATGTCAGCACCGCATCGCTTTCTTATGGGAATGAATTAAAGGGATTTGAGCCTGCCGGCATAAAGATATTAAATCCTCCGCCGTTTGCTTCTGACACTGCTGCAATAAATAACAATTCCTGTGTCTTAAAAATTGAATATCTTGGATATTCTGTCCTTTTCTGCGGCGACATTAAGGAGCAAGGTATAGAATTGCTCTTGTCAAAGGCTTCAGAAATCCGGTCCGATATTATTCAGGTTCCACATCATGGCTCATCCATACGCAACCTGGAAATGCTTATCAATACCGTACAGCCAGCATACGCCTTCATAAATTCAAATGACGGTGTTGTTGCCACCGATACCCTCAATATCCTGAAAAAGCATTGCGTCAATGTCCTGCAAACGCATTTGGATGGAGCAATAAAACTCAGCATTGATAAACAGGGAATAACAAGTTCTTCTTTTTTTCATAAAGCTTTCAAATAACTTCTTCCGCATGATGCGTTTATTTTGATAATTTTAAATTAGTCTGTATAATTAAACTTACGGATTTTTGTACATTTAAGGCATAATTTCAGACACTTTAACATTTCTCATGAAAGCATATCCTTATGCCATTACCCCTTTGGATACTTACAGGTCCTACGGCAAGCGGAAAGACAGAACTTGGTTTAAAAATTAGCAATAATACCGGTATGGAGATAATCTCTGCAGATTCGATGCTCGTATATCGCGGCATGGATATTGGTACAGAGAAGCCCTCGCCGGATGTAAGAAATAAAATTCCGCATCATTTGATTGATATTGTCGATCCATGGGAAGAATATAGCGTAGGTCAGTATGTGAAAGATTTTGAGGCTGTTACCCAAAGTCTCCGTCAACAGGGTAAGCAATTCATCGTTGTGGGTGGAACGGCTCTCTATTTAAAAGCCATCATGGATGGCCTGTTTGAAGGCCCTCCGGCAGATTGGGAATATCGCAATTCCCTAAAGACCATTGCCGGGGAAAAAGGTCCACATTACTTGCATGCTCTGCTTAGTGAAATAGATCCTGAAACCGCCGGGAAGCTGCATTTCAATGATCAAAAGAGGATCATTAGGGCACTCGAGGTTTTTAAAACAACAAAGCAACGCATCTCATCGTTTCAAACGCAATTTGGCCATAAAAACCCTAAGTACGATTGTAATCTGGTTGCGATTGAGTACGAGCGTGATGCCTTATATAAACGTATAGAAACTCGCGTTGATCGTATGTTTGCGCGGGGTCTTCTTGATGAAGTCAGGGGCTTAGTAAGTAATCCGTTGGGTTTAAGCAGGCAGGCTTCTCAGGCGCTTGGTTATAAAGAAATTATGGATTTTTTCAATGGGAAGTATACATTTTCAGAAGTTACTCGTGAAATTAAACAGAGGACGCGACGATTTGCAAAAAGACAGATGACATGGTTTAGGAGCTTTTCAAATATTCATTGGATTCATGCCGGGACAGAAAATGATACGACGAATCTTTCTGAGCAATTCCTTGCATGGTATACTACCGCAAAAAGACCCTATCAACAGAAATAACATCGATAAGGGATTCATCAGAAAAGGAACGAGTTTACCTGCCAACCCTCCAACGCCCAATCCGTGCAATCCTTAAAAAACTTAAATTTAACAAGAGTGAATAAACATCGTAATACACCATTACATTTTTTGACTCTTGCCCAGCAATAGGCTTTTCTTAAGTGAGCACCACAGATTATTTTTTTGAGACAATTTCCTGCAAAGATTTTAATCAAAGAAACATCTATATATCTCTTTCCAGCATTAACAACCATAAAGATTTAATTTATTTGTTTAATTATTGAATGTATTTGTCAATTTTAACGAATATGACTAAAAATTAAACAGCTTTTCTATAGTTTAGATAAATTAACAAAGAAAGCAATTATATTAAAGAAGTAATAACCTTAACTATTTAGGATATTTAATATTTGGATTGAGATACTTTGTTTTTTTGGTATCAGATTTGTGCAAACCAAAATTGTTAACATATAAAATTAACTTTTTAAGAAATAATACAAATGAAGTTAGAGCGTCTCCTTATTAAATCTAAATTTCAAAGCTTAAATAGTCAGAAACTTTCACAAGTATTTAAAAACTCCAGAAAAAAATCTGCCTGGGGAATTGATATTAATGAATGCTTTTTAAGGGTGGCAAAAATCACTCAGGTATCTCAAGAATTATTGATTGACGATCTCGGTATAATTGAAATTCCTCAGGTTCAATCTGAATCAAATGATTCACAATCCGCTGATGTCAAAAAGGCTATTCAAGCGTTTCTTTCCAAGCATAACATCTTAAAAGAAGACAAAGTTGTAATGTCTATTTCTGGACAATCTGTATTGCCCAGGTTCATTAACATCCCTCCTGTAGAAAAAAAACAGTTAAAAGGTATCGTAAATTATGAGGCGAAACAACAAATTCCCTTTGATCTCAAAGATATCGTATGGGATTATCAACAATTAACAGAAAAAGTTGCCGACACGAATAGTATAGAAGTTGGTCTATTTGCCTCCAAACGAGCAACACTCGATCAGTTATTGGCCAATATCTCCCCGCTCGAAACCAGGTTAACTGCTATACAGGCCGTTCCACTTGCTATTTATAATCTTATTTCCTTCGATCAACAAATTAACGGCCTTACTATCATTATAAACTCGGAAACAGAAAGCACGGATCTCATTATTGTTGATGGCCTATATTTCTGGCTTAGAAGTATCCCGACCTCCAAAGTAGATGCTGACCTTGTTAAAGAAATCCAGAGGTCCATGGAATATTACAAATCTTTAATGAGAGAGGCGTCTAATTTTCAGACTATTTTACTCACGGGAAATAAATTTAACGAACCGAATAATGTTAAATTTATTACAGATAATTTTACCTATGAGGTAAAAATTTTTAAGACCTTAAACAATGTAAAATTATCAAGCAATGTAAACGCTACCGATTTTAACGAAAATATACTACATTTTACACCTGCATTAGGACTGGCACTCCAGGGGATCGGCTTAGGCAGAATAAAGATTAACTTATTACCGCCGGAACGGATCAAGACCGCAGAAATTTCAAAAAAGAAACCATATGCTATTGCATCTCTCGGATGTTTAGCCTTGTCGCTTCTTATTCAATACTCTGGATTATATACCAGAAACACCTATCTTCAGAATTCTGAAACTCTTTATCAAAAAGTATTGCAAAATATAAAAGAGCTTGAAGGAAAGTACAAAAATGCTGAAACGCATACCCAAACAAACAAATCTGCGCTTGATCTCATTTCCTCTGTCGATCCTTCACGATTTATTTGGTTAGAAGGGTTGGATAAATTAGTATCTCTGATACCTAACAACGTATCTCTCAGCAATATCCAATCTTCATGGATCGACGAAGGCGCCATAAACTCGTCAAAAAAAGTATCGGCAGAGACGGTTCAGCCCAAAAAAACAGTCGCGTCCACAAAGCCCGGCCCTCTGAAAAAACTGCTTCTTATGGGAATTAAAGGGGAAAGTCAAGAACCAAGTATGCGCTTTATAGAAGAACATATTATAAAACCTGTTCAAAGTTTAACCCTCTTTGACCAAAAAGTTGCAGCATTTAAAAATGTGGAAATTGTACCTGGCTCTTCTCGCCAGGTGGAACGCAAAAACGGACAAGGTAACCACATCAGTTTTGAGATACGGTGGATTGTGAAATCAATCGATGAAATCCACGATGAGGAAAATTCGGTAATATCACTTAATGGAACATCAACACCACCCAATAAATCTTAAAGAGAAAACTAGAGTTCTTACATAATTTATGAATACCATCAGGAATATAAATTTTTCGCATGTTAGAAAGATATGCTACGGCATCTCCACGAGAGTGCTGAACTTTTGGCCAGTTATTGGCATGGGTTTTTTAACTTTTCTGATACTCTTGTTTGTATTTATATTTCCGCTTTCTAACAAATGTGATAAGACCTTCAAGAATATGAAAGATTTATTTACAGCGCTCGAAAAATATGCCGCAAAAAAAGACCTGTATAATGAGTCATGGATTGCTTCGAAAGGACAAGAGGCTGAAGTCTATAATAAAGAAATTGAAAAATGCAGATCTTTTCTTAAAGAGAAAGATGATCATCTGGAATCAGTTTTTATGATACAGGATACAGAAGAAAGGGTAATTAAGGTTGAAGACGAAGCGCTCTGGAAGAATGAGTATGAGAAAAGGATTTCAGCGTTATTGACAAAATTAGAGACAAATCACATTGCTATTGGCGATGGTGCTTTACCATTTCAAAATTGGGGACAGGTAATTCCTACCTGGGAAAATATTTTATCAGCTCAAAAAAAATTTTGGATTATAGAAGCAATTGTGAATATTGTTCTTAATAATCACAAAATTACAAAACTTGAAAAAATTACTTTTAAGGAATCATGCTGTTCATATGACCCCGCTTTTGCGCACATTTACTCTGCAATACCTATTACCATGAGGTTTGAGTTACAGGCAGACGGTATTCAATTTTTGCTGCACGATGTTTTAAAATCCCCTATTCCTTTTATTATAGAGGGTTTTAATATTTCAAGCACAAATAAAATTTCTAACCCTGACTTCTCCATAGAAAACAATAATCCTGTGCATGTTGAAACAAGCAACAATGTGTCAAATTTCATTACTGACATTACAATTGATGCGTATATTATTGACTATAAGACATAAATTATTAAAAAAATGAATATGAAATATTTTATATTCAAACATTTTGAAAAATTCATCTTTGGTATTGCCGTTGGTTACCTTATATATACGGTAATTAGTATCCTCATTACCGAAAGATTAAAAACACAGAATATTGATTCACAATTACGGTCGCTATCAACGATGCTCGACAGAAAACTTGCAACAAGCAAACCCCCATCAATAAGTGCAGACCGGAAAGAAGCGGAACTCTTAAAATTGCGTTTAACAACTCCACCCGCTGCAAATCTTTTATTGCGCCCATACCTCTTCAGTAATTCTCTATCAGATGGGTCAAAGACGGACATTACAACCAGGGATTTGCTAAAAAATCAAGAGATGCTGCCCTCTTCCGTCACGGAGGATACCGCCCAAGGAACTACAGAATTTATCCTCAAAGGAGGGACGGCAGACATGGCATTGATTCAAGTTAGGAAATTTCATAGAGACACGTGGTGGACAGAAAGTTTTACCGTTGGGAAAGGAGAAATAATTGGCAGAGAGAGAAAAATTGGAGCCGAGACGGTTGATTTTCACACATTCTGTAAACTGACAGAAATTATCCCTTTTGCGCCGAAACCATTCTTTACCAGGAAGACTACCGTTCTTCGGAACGAAAACAATGAATTTTTAGGTGTTGCACAGACGCAAGAAAAGCATATGATCCCAACTTCACAAATCGTATTTGAAAGTATTAAAGGGGAGCCCTGCAATGTCTGGATAGGAGAGTTGGTTAAATTGGGAACAGAGACGGTTACCGTTTGTCCGGCCGTAAATACAATATCAACTCATTAACAATATCTTTTTTAAAAGAGGTCTACATGAAAAGCATATTTACCCCAATTCCGCTTGTTGTACTCAGTATATCATTGCTCATCCTAGCACCGCGTCAACCCTTGGCACAAAATAAAAACGATTCCGAGGGAAACCATTCTCCTTCAAATAATTATTACCTTCAAACTGCAAAAATGTACTATGGGCTGAACGACTTCGCGAAGGCTATTAATGCACTTGAATTGGCTATCCTTCTTGAGCCTAATAATACGGAAGCACAAATGTTACTGAATGAATCCAAAAAAATTATGGAAGAAAAGAATGGCCAGTGCGCAACTACGGAAACGAAGGCAATCTCATCAGAAGAGGCCATAACCCCAATGTCATCTGATACGGATATTTCCTCTTTATTACAAGACGCATATACTGCTATGGAAGGAGAGCAATATGGTGATGCCTTAAAAATAATCGATGCCGTGCTTGTCATAGACCCTATTCATAGAGAAGCATTATATCTCAAAGAGAAAGTGAACGATATAAAATATCAACGGTTTACAGAAAATCTGAAAACTACTCATGAACAAGAAAAACTAAAAAGCCGTGAATACCTTAGAGATGCAGCCATCCCTCATCAGGACACCTTAAGATTTCCTCCTAAAAAAGAATGGAGAGATATTTCAAAGCGTATACTCCCTGAATTAGACAAAATTGTTGAAGAAAACAAAAGAAAAACAGAACAACTGCGGATGATTCCCCATCCAGAAAAAAATGTAACGCCAAAGGTCATTGAAGATGCTCTGAATACGATCGTTTCATTTGAGTTTTTAGATGCACCCCTCAAAGACGTTATTGTGTTCATACGAGAAAAAACAAATGTTAACATGATCGTCGATTCTGATGCAGGAAGCGCCTCTGTTACCTTAAAACTTAAAGATGTACCATTACGAACCGCACTAAAATATATTTTACCGAATGGATATGAATATGTAATTGAAGGAGATATTATTCATGTTTATAGGCAAAAAATGGAGCTGCGAGTCTATGACGTGAGAGATGTTCTCATCAATCTTGACGATAAAGAACCCCTTGAATTTGACATTACAGCAGCCGCCACTAGCCAACTAACCATGCGTAAGAAAGAGGGGTATAAAACAAAGAATCCTTCAGACCGAATATGCGATCTGATAGAATTAATTGTAACTACCGTTGAACCACTATCGTGGTCAAATCGTGCCAGTGTTATTGGCTCCGGTGGAACGACCGGCAGCCCACGACACATCAATGTCATCGGTCAGGGTGAGGGAAGCATCATTGCACGAATGGGGCAACCTGGTGATCTGGTGGTGGTAAACAACAAATATGTCCATGAAAAAATTGAAGACCTACTAGCTTCCCTGCGGTCATCACAAAATCTTCAGGTAAGTATCGAATCCCGTTTTATTACGGTTTCAGACAAATTTCTCGAGGATATTGGAAATAATTTGATGGGTGAAGATGTATCTATTGATACCGGAGCTGAAAATATTAAGGGAAACCTCAGCGGTAAAGACATTACTGGTTTCAGCCTTAATTATGCAATCTTAGGCGATCCTATGTTGTCTGGCTTTTTACGCGCCGTTCAGGAAAGTAAAGACTCTGAGTTCCTTACATCGCCCCGCATAACTCTTTCTAATACCCAACGGGGGAATATTGCTGTTGTAAAAACCATTAACTACGTCCAAAGCACGTCTGTCTCCGAAGGGGTTGTAACACCTGTTATCGGTACAATACCCGAAGGCACAACCTTCGATGTAAGACCCATTGTGAGTTCGGACAGGAAATACATTCATTTAGAAGTAACTCCTTCCGTATTTCAGATTGAAACGATCGATTCTTTTCGTTTTAGTGGGGTAGGTACAGGAACCACCTTCAGTGGAGGCGGTGCATCAACTGCCAACATTCCTCCGGACCAAATAATCCAACTGCCTCAGGTAAATGTTTCCCAGGTCTCTGTAACGGTTTGTGTGCCTGATAGGGGAACACTCCTGATTGGCGGACTGGGTGCCATCACTAAAACTCACACGACATCGGGTATCCCTATTTTATCTAACATACCTCTCCTTAAAAGAATATTCACTCGCGACCAGAAGACCAGCAACAAATCGAATCTGATCATTCTTTTAAAACCAACGATCCTTATTAAGGAAGAATATGAAAAAAACCTAATGAACAGTCTGTCAGCCAAAAAAATTAACTTTGTACATACAAATAATAAAAATAAGTAACAAACCTTTGCGATTGACTAATACATGAAAGTATTTCGGCTTCTTGGAGGTATCGATATGCACAAAATATTTAGCACAAATACTCTCTTCCTGCTCCTCATCGTCCTGCTCATTGCAGTGCTACTCTTTAAGAATACGACAAACTGCGTTGTTGCCCAGGGAGAGGGGAATGCACAGCATGTCTTTGGTATTGTAGGAGAGAGACAAGGCAATAAACAACCATTCTACCTTGTAGATACCGTAGAACAAACTATCATGGTATATGAATATTTTCAGGGTGGAGGATTTGGGCTCGTGGCTACAAGAAATTATCAATTTGATAAAAAACTGCAGCAATATGGAAGAATTTATGGTCTATCTATTGAAAATGTAAAGGCAGAACTCTCGAAAGGACAAACGAAGTAACCAGAGACACGTCTTATAATTCGAGCATAAGATTGTTTCTTTTTGATGCGATTTGCAGTAATCTTGTCTTAACTTCTGCAAATGGGAAGTTTTTGCCCGGACAGGCCGTACATTTTTGATGTACTTGCTTATGCTGTAAAATATTAGATGAAGGAATATTATATTTTCTGGAAAGATATTGGATTAGCCTCACCAATGACTCGATCTGATTCTCTGTAGGAATATCCGTATTCTCGAAATCACCAACCAGGCAAATCCCAATTGCCACACGATTACAATCTGCGTTTGCTGTATGTGCACCATGGATTTGCTTTTTCCATCGGTCACCAACTTCAACCTCGCCATCTCCGGAAAAAGATCCATTTCCAATTACAAAATGATATGCAAGACCGTGTTCCCATTTCCTTTTTTCCCGATGATAATAATCAAATCGTGCCGCATTTCCCTTCGTAGTGGCGCTATGATGTATAACAATATACTCCCACGGTTTGTCGCTTACCCCGGTACGACAAAGACATTCAAGGTTTTGAGCATAAACGGGTTTTTCTGAATTTGCATGCCTTGCCGCCCATCTAATCTTCGAACCAGGGAAAAAAAGAACAGACGCACAGAGGCCTAACGCAATTACAATCATGGAAAGCGAAAGACACAAAATCATTCTTTCATATGCATGTCTTGTTCTGTTCCCAAAACCTATTAAGTTCCGCGACAGTATGGATAATATTTTTCTATACATAAGAGATGCCTTAATAAAATTCTCCAGAAATAAAAACAGCCTTCCTGCGAAAATATTTACATAAAATAAATTCGGCGGGAAGGCTATCTTTAAACTCTGTTACTTTATCCAGGGTGCCTTTACTTTAGGTACATGTCATCTTTGCAGGTTAAAGATCCTTTTCCTTTGCGTCCCCTGATCACTCAGGGTTTGCCTTTATCGAAATTCTCTATTATTGAATATT
The DNA here is from genome assembly GCF_001753675.2 of Candidatus Brocadia sapporoensis. Classification (GTDB taxonomy): domain Bacteria; phylum Planctomycetota; class Brocadiia; order Brocadiales; family Brocadiaceae; genus Brocadia; species Brocadia sapporoensis. The sequence continues at coordinate 16,174 of NZ_MJUW02000034.1, forward strand.
TAACCTGGGCGTTTGTCAACTAAAATAATTAATCCGGTAACAATTTGGTTTTAAAAAAGGCAGTGTTGATCCCTTGCGGCCGGCCTGTGCGGAGGACTTCGTCGTGAGCTCGGTCAAACGATAAACTACCCGCGCCGCATATTTTATTTCATGCCAATCGTATAAAAAGCACGAATTTTCAAAAGCTGAATTGTTACAGCCCAAAAAATAAAATAATGAGCGCAAAGCAACCTGCCAACATCCAGCATGCCACATACTGAGTTGTTGAAATAGCGGAGGCATATTTATAAATTCCCGCCTGAATCGCTTCTGGATTCCTCTTTGTCATTTTGCATTTTGATTTTTAGGCTTTGCATTTATAATAAATGCATATCTTGCGCAGCAGGCGATCTTCGATGATGTCTAACAGGGTAACACTAGTTTAGCGGTTCTTGAAAGATAACGGAACGGCTGATTTCATGATTTATTTCTTTAACAATATCAGAAAGAAGGTTGTAGGGTGATGAGAAACTTGTCTCTCGGTTGTGTGCCTCATTCAGGTAACGTTTTTTGTCGTAAAGCGATATTTTCTTTTTTTCTCTCAATGATAACATTAATGACAACGCCTCTTTTCGCAGAACAAGGCAATGCAGGCAAGCCCTTCAAGGAAAAAGAAACCCTTGAAGTCCAAAAACTTCAGATGCCTTTTATAGTCAATAAGGGTCAGGTTGATAAAAGAGTACTTTTCTATGTACAGACCTTTGGGGGAACGGTGTTTGTGAACAAAAACGGAGAGATTTTCTATGCATTGCCGGAAGGCAGGCATGGGGGTGATGGGTCAAGAGATCGGGAGGGGAGTCAGGCACAACGGCACCCGACGGAGGATGCGATGGGTATTGCCCTTAAAGAACAACTCGTGGGCGGTAAGATTAATGAAATCAGGGGTGTGTCGAAATCCGTAGCCACCGTAAATTATTTTACCGGAAATGATCCATCACAATGGCAGAGCAATATACCAACGTATGAGATTGTCGAAATGGAAGAGGTATATGAGGGGATAGACTTAAGGCTGAAGGCGTATGGAAACACCGTAGAAAAAATTTTTACGGTAAGACCGGATGCAAACTATGAGAAAATAAGGATCAAACTGGAGGGTGCGCAGGAATTGACGGCAAACACGGCAGGCGCGCTCGTGGCTGAGACAGAACTTGGTGCCGTGAAGTTCACAAAACCCGTAGCATACCAGGAGATTGAAGGGAAACGGGTGGAAATAGAATGCGAATATATGATTTCGAATTGCGAAATGCGGAATGCGAAATGCGGAACAACGCACACCTTAGCCCTCTCGAGAGGAGAATACGAAAATCCCCTCGTAGAAGGGGAGACAGAGATGGGTAAATCCGAAGTCCGAAGTCTGAAAACGGAGTATGGTTTTAAGGTTGCGCAGTACGACAAAACAAAAGACCTCTTTATCGACCCCCTCCTTGCGTCTACGTACCTGGGCGGGTCCTATGAGGATCGTGGCAGCGCAATTGCCGTTGACGCAGAGGGAAACGTTTTTGTTGCCGGAGAAACCGTATCGTCAGAATTTCCGTCAACACCAGGTGCTTATTGTATATCCCGGAAAGGCAATACCGACATTTTTGTATCAAAGTTTAACGGCGGGCTGACGAACCTGCTGGCATCCACGTTCCTGGGCGGTGCTCTCAATCACGAACGTGCCAGTTCAATTGTCATCGATGCCGGAGGGAACATCTATGTGGCAGGATCTACGTATTCAACAGATTTTCCCACAACGCGCGGCTCTTATGATGCGGCCGGTAACGGACGTTGGGATGTCTTTGTGTCGAAGTTTAACAATGGGTTGACAAAGCTTCTGGCATCCACTTTTCTGGGTGGAAATGCTGATGACTGTGGCTACGCAATTGCCATCGATGCCGGTGGAAACGTCTTTGTGACCGGCGAAACCATATCGTCTGACTTCCCTGCAACACCCGGCGCTTACGATACCTCTTACAACGGTGGTTACTATGATGTCTTTGTGTCAAAGTTCAATAGCGATCTAACGAGATTGCTGGCATCCACTTTTCTAGGTGGCAGTTCCGGTGATTATGGCAGAGCGATTGCGGTCGATGGTGCCGGAAACGTCTTTGTTACCGGCAATACCTGGCCAAAAGACTTTCCTGTGACACCCGGGTCTTACAACACCTCTTACAACGGTGGTAATGATGACGCTTTTGTGTCGAAGCTCAACAATGGGCTGACAAACCTGCTGGCATCCACTTTTCTGGGTGGATATTCTAATGATTTTGGTAAGACAATTGCCGTTGATACCGATGGAAACGTCTATGTGGCAGGCGAAACGGTGTCGCCAAACTTTCCTACGACAGATGGCGCCTATGCTACCGCTCACAAGCGAGAATCTAAAGATGTTTTCGTTTCGAAGTTCAATAATCAACTGACACGCTTATCTGCATCTACACTCCTGGGTGGAGATTCTCACGATTATGGTAAGGCAATCGCCATCGATGCCGGTGGAAACGTCTATGTGGCAGGCAACACTAATTCAACAAACTTTCCCACAAAACCAGATGCTTATGATACCACGTCTAATGGTGAGAGTGACGTTTTCGTGTCGAAGTTCAACAGTGAACTGACGAATTTGCTTGTGTCGACATTTCTGGGCGGATCTCGTTCTGATTATGGCAATGCAATAGCCGTCAGCGCTGTGGGAAACGTCTATGTGACTGGCGAAACCTTATCGTCCGACTTCCCTGCAACACCCGGCGCTTATGATGCGTCTTACCATAGATGCGAGGACGTCTTTGTGTCGAGGTTTAGCGTGGATCTTTCTGCCGATAAAGCAAACAAATGACAATAACCCATGAAACAAGCGTCGTTCAACAATCAACTACGAACGCACCATATTGAGCACGTCATTCTCGGCGCGGCAAGCCATATCGGTCACGGAAAGACATTCCTGGCGAAAGGCGCTGACCAGGATCGACAGCCGGAGAAGATCGCAATGTTTCATTGGAGCTTACGGACGGTTGAGATTTCTTTCGCAGAGAGGTCAAACCGGACTTTCTGATCATTTCCCTTGACTTGCGGAGATATTCAATTAAAATTTGGGGTTAATCCTGTTTTGGATTTTTCTGGATATTATTGATAAATATAAATATCAATAGGGGGAAATTAAAGATGCTTCGATTTAACAAACACCGCAACACACTGGAACCTGAAGAGTATATTTTTCAATTACAGGATTCACCAGAACCCAATCTCTTTCGGGATGTTTTTCCCTATAATAAAATACCAAAAGTATCATTTAATTACCGGCTTAATCCGATGAACCCGCCTGATGAGATATGGGTTACCGATACGACATTTCGAGACGGGCAGCAATCCCGTCCACCGTATACCGTCAAACAAATTGTAGACCTCTTTGACCTGATTCATAAACTTGGTGGCAAGAATGGACTTATCCGTCAGTGTGAATTTTTTCTGTATAACGAAAAAGATCAGCAGGCGGTGAAGAAATGCATGGAACGTGGCTATAAATATCCGGAAATTACCGGTTGGATCAGAGCGGTAAAGAGCGACTTTAAATTAGTTAAGGAAATGGGACTCAAAGAGACAGGAATTCTGTGCTCATCATCGGATTACCATATCTATTTGAAATTAAACAAGACACGAAAACAGGCAATGGATATGTATCTGGATATTGTGCGGGCAGCACTCGAGGAGGGAATTATTCCACGGTGCCATTTTGAAGACATCACCCGATCTGATTTTTATGGTTTCGTGGTGCCCTTTGCCCAGGAACTCATGAAATTATCGAAAGAAAGCAAACTCCCGGTAAAGATTCGCGCCTGTGACACCATGGGGATGGGGGTAAGCTATCCCGGCGCTGCACTGCCGCGCAGTGTACCCGGAATTATTTACGGGCTGAATCACTTTGCCGGAGTTCCATCGGAATATATGGAGTGGCATGGTCACAATGATTTTTATCTTGCAGTAAGCAACGCTACAACTGCATGGCTTTATGGATGCAGTGTCATCAATGGTACCTTGCTAGGCTTAGGAGAGCGCACGGGGAATACCCCCATAGAGGCGCTTATCATCGAATACCTTGCCTTAAGGGGCAACGACGACCAGATCGATACTACCGTAATAACGGAAATTGCAGATTATTACCGAAATGAGATCGGATATCCCATTCCGCCAACGCAACCCTTCGTGGGTTCAGAATTCAATGTCACCCGCGCAGGAATTCATTCAGACGGGTTACTGAAGAATGAAGAAATCTATAATATCTTTGATACGAGGAAACTCTTAAACAGGCCCCTTGGTGTTGCTGTAACCGACAAATCTGGTGTGGCTGGAATTGCTCAGTGGATTAATATCTTTTTTGAGCTAAAGGGAGATGAGCAAATCCTCAAATCCCATGAGGGAATCATAAAAATAAAAGAATGGGTAGAAAAGCAATACGTTGAAGGCCGTATTACTTCTATTTCTGACGAAGAAATGACAGAACAGGCACATATACATTTCCGGAACACTATTAAATCTGATAAATTACAAAAATCTGAAACGATTAAGACGAAATAACATCATTGAAGTTATTTGAGTTTCAGGCAAAAAATATCTTAAAAGAGTATGGTGTTTGTATTCCTCGTGGCAAAGCCATAACCAGGGACATGGACGCCTCAAAGGCATTCCAGGAAATCGGTTGCAGCCGTTGTGTTGTAAAAGCACAGATACTTTCTGGCGGCAGAGGAAAAAGCGGTGGAATTCAATTCGTCACTTCTCCTGAAGAAACGAAGGCATGTGTAGCAAGCATGCTGGGCTCTTATCTGGTAACGCATCAAACCGGACAAAAAGGCACGGAAATTACGTATGTTCTCATCGAAGAAGCCCTTTCCATAAAGAAGGAACTGTATCTAGCAATAACTATCGACCGTTGCCTCCAAACACCGGTGCTGATTGCCAGCGCCGAAGGGGGTATGGAAATCGAAGAAGTTGCGAAAAGGACACCTGAGAAAATTATCAAAATACCGATTGACATATTTTTTGGCATCCATTTCTTCCAGACTCGTCGCCTTACCTCTCAATTAAGTATATCCGGAACGCTTGCAACAACGCTAAATATCCTTATCGCGAATCTATTTGATGTTTTTGTGGAGAGCGATTGTTCGTTGTTAGAAATCAATCCATTGGCAGTAACGGTCAAGGATGAAATATACGCCGTGGATGCAAAGATGGATATTGACGATAATGCTCTTTACCGGCATCCCGAATTCAATCGATTTATCCCCTGCCAGGACGTCTCTCCTGCAGAGGCTTTGGCAAGAAAACATCGGCTGAGCTACATAAGCCTGGAAGGAAACATTGGATGTCTCGTAAACGGGGCCGGTCTTGCCATGGCTACCATGGATATCATCAAGCTGCACGGTGGAGAGCCAGCTAATTTTTTGGATGTGGGTGGTGATGCATCCCCGGAACAGGTTATGCAGGCGTTCAAGATCATTTTGTCCGACCCAAAGGTAAAGGCAATCTTGATTAATATCTTTGGAGGAATTATGAAGTGTGATGTAATCGCATCCGGTATTATCCAGGCAATTAATGAAGTAGGCATTCATATTCCTTTAGTTATCAGGCTGGAAGGGACGAATGTGGAAGTTGCAAAAAAAATTCTGGATAATTCTGGTTTAAAAATTACCACTGCAAAAGATATGGAAGAAGCCGCAAGTCTGGTGGTGTCAAAGGTCCTCTAGTATTTTACAAGATTCCTAAAAAGATGGGAATATTAATAAATAAGGATACAAGGGTTCTCTGTCAGGGCATAACGGGACAGGCAGGCAGCTTTCACACCGAACGCATGCTTGAGTATGGCACCAAACTGGTTGCGGGTGTCACTCCCGGTAAAGGCGGCACCATGCACCACAATGTTCCTGTTTTCGACAATGTGCTTGATGCGATGGCAAAGACCGGGGCAACTGTTTCCGTTATTTATGTACCAGCCCCTTTTGCGACAGATGCTATCATCGAAGCCGCTGACGCCGGAATTGCGCTGATAGTTTGTATTACAGAAGGAATTCCTGCCCTGGATATGATCCGGGTAAAAAAATATATCTCGCATAAGCAGACGCGCCTTATCGGACCGAATTGCCCCGGTATCATTACGCCCGGTGCATGCAAGATCGGTATCATGCCGGGATATATCCATAAACCCGGGCATGTAGGAGTTGTTTCACGCAGCGGAACACTCACGTACGAGGCCGTCTGGCAACTGACCCGGCGAGGCATAGGTCAATCCACATGCCTTGGGATTGGTGGAGATCCCATAGTCGGAATTGATTTTGCAGAGGCATTGAGATTATTCCAGGACGACCAAGAAACACGAACAATGATAATGATTGGAGAAATTGGAGGTAGTGCAGAAGAAGAGGCTGCCACGATAATCCAGAAAGAGATCACAAAACCGGTTGTCGGTTTTATTGCCGGCAGAACGGCTCCCCAGGGCAAACGCATGGGACATGCCGGGGCAATCATCGCTGGTGGTAAAGGCACAGCGGGATCGAAGATTTCTGCCCTGAAAAATGCGGGCGTTACGATAGCAGACAGTCCCGCCGATATCGGCGAAACTGTTGCAAGGGTGCTTCGCCAGACCGGGATGCTCAACATCACGAAAAATGAGCAGGACCTTTAACTTACTCCCCAGACATTCGGTGACTCTTTTATTGTCTCCGGAAGGACCTGTCGCCTTGCTGAAAGTACTCCTGACATGAGGAGAATCCTGCATATAGATATGGATGCCTTCTTTGCCGCAGTTGAGCAAAAGAGAAATCCTGACCTGATCGGTAAAGCCCTTGTCATTGGTGGAAATGGCGATCCCACACAAAGAGGTGTTGTATCGACAGCATCGTATGAAGCGAGAAAGTTTGGAATACACTCTGCCATGCCATTAAGAGTTGCGTACAAACTCTGTCCTCATGCTGTCTTTCTTCCCGTAGATTACCAGGAATATGCGAAGGTATCGGAGAAAATAAAGACCCTCCTGAGAAAGTTCTGCACACTCATGCAAGATGTCGGAATTGATGAAGCATTCCTCGATATAACCCAAATAGACAAACCGTCCGAAGAGATTGCAAAAGAGATTAAAACAAAAATCAAACAGGAAACTGCCCTTACGTGCTCAATAGGAATAGCGCCCAATAAGCTCCTTGCAAAGATTGCCTCAGACATGCAAAAGCCGGACGGACTTACCATTGTTACCAGAGATGACATAGAAAACCGGATATGGCTGTTACCGGTAAGAAAACTCTGGGGCGTAGGACCAAAAACCGAGGTATCTTTGAAAGAAATGGATATTAACCCGACTTTCGCAATTCGAGCTGAAAAAAGGTTATTTTTAGGCATGAATCGCCCA
>NZ_MJUW02000115.1 GCF_001753675.2 Candidatus Brocadia sapporoensis
TCCTCCTCGGACACACCCTTGACACCAGGCTCCGTCTCCCCTGCTGCATACAATGTAGTGCTAAGAAAAGCACAACACAAGAGGGTCACACCATATCTCTTAAATAACGTATACGTTTTTTTCATTTCCCCTCCTCCTCACAATTTTTTACGGAAAACTCCATTAATTTATCATTATACTATCAAAATAAATAAACCGCAAATTGCCACTTAAAAATCGGAGACCTCCTTCCTGTCAATTAGACACTCATGACACTCAAAACAAAAATCTCTTATGGCATATTCAGCGTCAATTATTTGTAACTAGGCAAACTATATTCCACAAGTCAAAAACAAATACCTTTCAGTAAAACATTGCCTATTCTTAACTACTTACGGCATATTACGGCACTTTTCTTTTTTTATTTTCCCAGACTACACACCACGTATGTTTCTTTTTTGAAATGCACAATGCACATTCGAAAACATACGTTACTACTAACATTACTAGGAAACGAACGGAAAACAATTTTTGTAAAAGGATGGCATCAAGACATGTGATTTTGAGGAAAAGGCAGAAATGTCCATAACAAACTTTTTTTAGGCACTATGCATGGAATTGTCACCTATAAATAACGCCTTTGCCTCGTCTACAATTTGCATTGTTATTTCCCGATAACCTTTCTCCTGCGCAAACTCTTCGATTTTTTTCTTAACCACACCTCTAACAAAAGAAGGAATTCGCTCGGTTTGTATTTGCGCCTCCTGCGTCCACACAGGAACTTGCTTTGTTATCTGCTGCTTATCAGAAATTATTTGATCGCTTTTTGCGGCTTTTACAAGACCATCTTCGTTAAGCGCACACCCTTTTTCATTTACCGGTCTATGGGATTCCAAAAAATAATCTTCTACATTTAACATCGCATCTGCATTCCCACCGGCAAGCAACACGTTACACGGTGCGAGCCTCAAAAGATTCTCGGTCGTGCTCCCAAGATCTAATCCATTGGTATTATGGACACCGGTACGTCCAAGGACCAAGGCAGATGGACATTCTTGTTGAAGGTACCTCAATATTTTATCATAAGGTTTACCATCCATAAGAACGGTATCAAGCTCAACCCCAACAACACTTGCCATTCTGGTTGCACGATCCAAGTGATTCTGGTATATCTTCGCCAATCCCTTGTCAATAATCTCTTCATGAAGGGTCTCCTGCTCCTTAAACCTGAAAATCTGACCAGCCTCCTGAGAAAGCACGTTAGCAATACTTTCAAAGGCTACGCGATGATAATGTGGATCAAATACGGAAACCGCGACAAGCTTTACATTGAATGACTTTGCAAAATGAAGGGCGGATAAGAACCCTGCGAAGGAAGCAGCACTCCCGTCCACCGCAATCACCACTTTCCCCTCTAAACGACGGTTCTTCGCCACAAGGATATCTGTTTTAATTCGTCTGACAACACGCTCACAAACGCTGCCAATCATCTGCTCATTTACAGCAGCCAAACCAAGCGCTCCCAAAATTACAAGGTCATACTGGTCTCCCTGCACTTCCTTAATAATCTCGTAATAATTTTTACCTTCTATCAGGAGCTCCTCGTGTGGGATAGCCATCTCCACACATTTTTTCTTAAACACGCCCAGATACGATTCAGAAATCAACTTGAGTCCCAGGTTGATCAGCGAACTATGAAGATCACGCTGGCGCTGCAAGACGCTTTCGTCCTGATACTGTGGAGGCAATCCCTTTTCCATATCACGGAAACGTCTTTGATGTAGCGATGCATCATAGACGTGGCATCCAACCAACAGAGAACCATACTTTTGCGAAAGGTCAATGCCCAAATCAATGCAAAAGTTGGAGTGACAGGAATTATCTATACCTACAAATATTTTTTTGTACATTGGCATTTTTTAAAGAATTCAATTACTTTGGTGATTCACCCTTCAGTTTCTTCCACTCACAGATTGCACCGCCCGCCAAAGCAAAGGTGATCACAACAATGAACCCCCAGCGCATCGCTGATTTAACTGGACTTTCTTTTTCATTAACAGCAACATGTCCTTTTACCTCAGCGACCGGCCTCTCTGCCTCCTGTGACGAAAGACCTCTTATATACACAACTAGTTCCTTAATTTTTTTGTCCGTAAGCGTTTTTCCCCACGGAGGGCAAAGATTTGATTTTTCCACAGATTTCGATCCATCGGTAATAGACTTCATAAGCTGATCGTCTGTCCTTTTTTTCATATAGTCCAGATCGGTAAAATTTCTTGGTTTTGGTTTCAGATCGATCGTAAAAAAAGTCCCGTCACCTTTTCCTTTCTGACCATGACATGGCGAGCAATAATACTCAAAGGTTTTTTTAGCGGATAACAAAAACACCTGCTCTCGTGGAGAAACTTCTATGCCTTTTGCAGTTGAAAACCAACCACTTACACCAAACACAAGCGCTACGTTTATCGCAAGCTTTTTCCAGCGCGGAAGATAACAATACATTATTTACCCTCTTTCTTCTTCACATGATCCATCAAAAAACCTACCAGCAGCTTTAATTCCTCATCAGATAAACCAAAATTCGGCTCTACACCTTGTGGGTTTGCCCGCTGCGGATTTTTCAAATGATATAAAATATATGCAGACTGCAGTCTGTCGCCAACCGTAGCGAGATTCGGGCCAACGACTCCGCCTCCCTTGGTAATATTTTCAGCATGGCAGGTATTACATCCCTTTTCATAGAAAAGCTTCTCCCCCGCCGCGATAATTTCTGCGGTTGGCGGTGCGTCTTTAAAAATATCCGGAAGGGATTCTTTGATAAGCAAACTTTTTTCAATATATTCCGTAGCGGCCTTAGCTTCATTTTCATTTAAATTGAACTTAGGCATCTGCTGACTCAAGGGACGTATAATATCAGGCGACTGCAAAAACTCATTCTCCCAGTTCATCTTAATTTTACTCCCCGCAAAAGTCAGGTTCGGGGCATAAGTACCTCCCTTGTCCTGTATCCGATGGCATGTCAGACATCGGATATCATACAAAAGCTTTTCGAATCCGTCAAGCCCATCACGTTTTCTTTCTACCACCGGCATTAACTCAGAAATCCCTTTAATGTCATGGCATACAAAACAGCGTGCTTTTTCAACAACATCTCTTCCCTTTTCAATAAGGGAAGCGTCTTTTCGCAGGCTGGAAAATTCTGTTTCCGTCAAAATCTTTACATCTGGTTCTGCAGAAGATGCCTCATCATCTTTCTCTTCAGGGACAAACTGCGTATCTCGCATGATAAACTCAACAAGCCATCTGACATCCTGGTCTGTGAAACGATACTGGGCCATCATCGTATCAGGAAAATGGCTTTTCGTGTTCCCAAGCCAGGAGTGCAACCAATTTCTATTGATCTTTGTTGTAATTTCTCCTAAATCAGGCCCAACCCCAACATTGCCACCTACTCCCTTTATTGGATGACATATCGTGCATCGTGCACGCCCCCAAACGCCCTTACCGGCATTAAAAACCTTGTCCATCTTATCGTATTCATCTTCAGAAAGGTCGTCTTCCTTTTTCAGCAAAAATTCATCCCACGTTACCTGCGGTACGTCATTTTCGGCAATACTGCTCAGGAAAACAATAACCGCCTGGATCTCATCGAAATCCAGACCCAAATTTGGCATCTTTGCGTTTGCCACAACCTTCTTCGGATTCGCAATCCACCGGGAAAGCCAATCAACCTTAGCTTTATAAATAACATTAACCAAAGGAGGTCCGTTCTTAACCCTCTTATAAGGGTCTTCCAGCTCAAAGGGAAGGACAGACCACTGCTCAGGCAACCGGTATTTCTTATCCAACTCTAAGAACATATTATCTATCTTTCTTTCCTGACCGAAAGAAATGTGAAGAAACGCCGCAAAAGGCAAGCAAACCAAAATTATAATAGACCATCTTTTGTATAACTTCACAACAGACCTTAACCTCATCAAAAACTCCTTAACATGATATGTTATTCTTATTTTTCTTCTAATTCTGGCGGAAACCTGCGTAATCTGGCAATAAACCACATCTCTACGCTTGCACCCATAATAATAGCAACCAACACGTATGCATAAACTGTTTTCGGAACCGGCTTTTCAAGTGAAACGTAATACCAGGACGATACGGATTTTTGGCCGCCTACATCGTTATTCGAACCATCCCAGATTGCAAAAGCCACCGGAATGAGCTTACCAACCTCAAATTGAATATCCCCCTTCACATCCTCCGTGTTCAATGCTCTTTTGAGCACTATTTTCCATCTTCCGTTTTGATAAATTCCTTTCCCGGTTACATTCTGACTCTCAGGTGGTTGCACGGTAATATTCTTAAAACCCTTGGCATTTAATTCACTCACGACTCCTGGATCGGTTTCAGACGCTTCCATGACCGCTCCGAATCCTTCCCGCCAATGTGCCTTCCAACTCCATAAATTTACAGAGCTGCTGGAATCACCCATGGCAAAGTAAGGTTTCTTTAATGACTCCGGAATTTTATTTGGAAATTGCAATGAAACAGCATCCCTGAAAATCTCCTCTTGTCTATTTGTAGAATCATCCCATTCGAGCAAAAAGGCAATTTCATCATTATTATACAATGCCCTTACCATGATTGCGTCAATATATGGCGTCCAGAGGCGTGGGCTTACCAGAATTTGTCCTGCCAAAGGTATCTCTATGGCTGTAGCCATACTCCAGTGTTCGTCTAATGGCTCCATGGGTAGTTGTTCACCTTCAAACAGCTTCACCTTTACAACAACATCGGACGCCATATCCTTTGCTAAACTTTTTACATAGTGAGCAACATGCCAGCGATCTTCATCAGATAATTTTTCTAAATATGAACCCATTGGGGTTTCATTAAACCCTGTCGATACTGTCCGGTAAATATCTTCAATAGTGTTCCCGCCTTTAAAACTCCAACCTTTTGTTAAGTCCCTTGCACGATAAGGCATATCCCATTCTGTTTGCAAAGCAACGGTCAATGGACCGTTCCCTCTGGCATCTTCACCGTGACATTCAAAACATTTCATCTCTCTGAATAATTCCTGCCCTCTTTTTATACTTTCCGGTGTAGATGGAACACTTCCCACAGCAACAACCTTAGCAGGTTGATCATACTTAAACTGGTCATTAAACGTGCTCACATAATATAGCACTTGCCATCGTTCTGTCTCAGAAATCGTATTCCAAAAAGGCATCGCAGTACCTTCGATACCGCTCGTAATAATCCTGAACAAATCTTCATCTGTTGGCAAAGAACCGAATGCAGTAGAACGTACCTTGTACTCATTCCTCGTAAAATTCCTAGGTTTTGGAAACATCGTTACTGAAGCAGGACCGTCTCCTTTGCCCTCAATCCCGTGACAATACCAGCATCTTTTTTCGTATACTTTCTTCCCTTCACTAACAGATTCTGGAGTTTTTGCTAATTTTTGAGGGACATCACGTTTATAGGTTCTAAACAAATTTGACGACTGGGCCAACACCTCATCATGCTTCCAGAAGGTACCGCCACAGATACCTACGAATACGAAACTTATCAATACTTTATTCAATGCTTTTCTCATATTAGTAGTTCACTTTTTTCTTAGCTGTTCTAAAATTAAATCCTAAACGCACACAAGCCCTTTTATCGCTCCTTACTCGAGTTTTTCCCTTTGCCGGGGCATAACTCCCGCCGTATCATACTCACCCATAATAATCTTCCATATTTCATCATCTTTCAAGTCATCTTTCCACGACGGCATCGCCGAATCCCATGGCGTAGATTCAGCAGGCAAACCAGGTCCTCCATCTTTAATACGCCAAAAAAGATAGTTGTCCACAACTGTTGCTATGGTACCAGGATCCTGGAAATTAATCGGCCTTAGACGAAAAGAATTTGCAAACGGACCGTTACCATCCGCTTTTGAGCCATGACACGGGCGGCAATAAGTTTGAAAAAGTACCTTTCCCTCTTCAATACATCTTCGCTGCACATCTGCATCTGCTTGTCTGAAAGGATTTTCAAGCTTCTCAAAGTCCTGCGGTAATGTAGGATGCTGGATTCTTAATTCCACCGGTGATGCAGCGCCAGGAATCGCCCACGTATAGACAAACCACCCGACAAGGGCAGGAAAGCCAACAAAAATAATCTTTCGCAGAAAGGATTTTATCACGGGGCCACGGTCTGGAAGCAAGAAACTTAAGAAATCTACAAATTTTTGATTACTTGTTGTCGCATACACCAAACCTGCCAACACGCCCATGATCATATACCACATCATCAAAGTGCTCGGCGTTGGCATCGGATGATCTTTTGCCATTAGCATCTGAAATATTTTTGGCGATGCATATTTAAGAAACACATACAAACAGCCTACCGCTGTAATTACCCATATTAACAAAAAAGTACTGCGCCTATTAGCCATCATACGCTCCTAATTTCTGATTCTATTGCATATACAACAACTTATATTTTATTTTAAACTCTGCAAAAAAGACACAATTCCGTAGAAATCTCTGACGCTTAAAAGCTCGCCGATATTCCCTGGCATGATAGAAACCTCCTGTTTCTTCATTTCGGCAATCTCAGGTTTTGGAATAACCACCTCTTCAATTTCGCCGCTTTCTTCTTTTAACAAAACAAGCTCGTCCTCTGTTTCGCTCTTAATCAATCCGTTGTACGGTATCCCATCCGTGGTTATCACATACATCGTTTCATAACCTTTAACAATTTTGGCACTTGGTTTAAGAATAGACTCTATAAAATATTCTGCGGTCTGAATTGCTCCGATACCAGTAAGTTCCGGCCCAACCTTCTTTCCCTTCCCATTTACAACGTGACACTTGCCGCAAGTAACCGGTCGTGTTTCATCAAAAAACACTTTTTCGCCTTCTGCCGCATCTACCACAATCGGAGGCACCCACGGCTTCACCTTCTTCTTTGACGCCTCTGGAATCTTGTCCTTATATTTCATCAATGCCCCTATGTCAGGCTCACCACCTAACGTCTGCAAAAAGGCCAAAACTGCAAGTATCTTTTCCCGGGACAACATAATCGGTGGGTCATACACCCTGGGCATAATCTTATCATATCCTTTTACGATATATTTATCAGGATCCACAATAGATTCAACAAGATAATCCAGTCCTGACGCCATACCCAACTCTTTTGCACGCTCTTCCGCCCGACTTGCCAACCCTTCCTGATCAGGACCTCTTGTTGCACTACCACTTGTCCCAATCTTATGGCAGGTACTACATTGCCCGTCACCCCAAAATATTTTTTCACCAGCCTCAGGGCTCACCCCACCGGCTGACTCACCACTCCCCGTGCCCGAAAGCCCTGCCACATACATTGTAATGTAAATATAAAAACCGATAACCGCAATTCCAAAAGCTGTAATTTTTAGCATGCTCTTATTCATAAGTCTTCTATACCTTTATGTTGCAATCTTAAAAACGTATCTTAACTAACCACCACCGGTACCCTACCACTTCTTTCAAGATTAATGCGCACCCCCCTACCTTAAAACTCAACGATCTCCCTCATAGTCGGCAGTTACTCTTTCGTATTCGTAGGTATTTGTTTTTTTATTTTCTTTCTTATCACCTAAATTAGCTAGCCAGAATACAAAGGCGACCAATCCCAGAAAGAGTACGACAATCAATCCAACAATCCGACCCATATACGACAGTGTAGGAGTGTACGCCCACTGAGAAGTATCCTGTAAAACCCCGTAAACGTGCCAATCCATTCTGAGTCCGGAACGAATGAATCCCATCAGTCCCATTAAAATAACGATAACCACGCACAGAAGAATCAAGGCATATTGAGACCTAGCAGGCATTTTTCCCCATACGATACCGCCGACCAGTTTTGCCTTACGGAACATGAAAACATCTATGATTGCATTCATGATAAGGCAGCTCATTACAATCGAGACTTGCGTTACCGACAAATACCGCAAGACCAGATTGGCCTTTTGCATAACCTGGAAACCGTAATACCAAAAATAAAGCACTGCAATACATGCCGTCACAGCAAACAACAAGGCTTGCCCCAATTTCCCTTTATTCTTAAAGGTTAAAAATGCCGCAAGACATACTACAAATGATTGGATATAAAGCGACAAGATCAGCGGTTTCACAAAAACCTTGATATTTTCTTCCAACTCCACGAAATTGAGCGAAATTGCGTAGGAAATCAGCATGAGGAGGCAAAAGATAAGGGCAGAAAAGATACCGATCTTCCCAGCTTTACCTTGTTCAGAGAACGAACACATCTCACCCTTATTGCCCCTCCGGTAAATCAGGAAGGAAAAGAAGGTCGCCAAAATGATCAGGTTCACCACAGCATTCTTTGCAGCCATAACGCCAAAGTACTTGGAGAACGGATGATATTGCTCACCAATCATCGCCCGCTCTTCTCCGCTCAGAGGGAGGTTATGAGGCGTAAGCCATACCGCAAAGCTCACAAAAATGATAAAAATAAGATATTTGAAAAATCTCGTATACCGCTCCGACCCTTTAATTCTTCCCATTCCAAGCCACAAATAGTAATTTGCTCCAATAAAGAGCATGCCAATCAGAATGGCTTGAATAATAAAGGTCCACGAAAACGCACCACCCATCATAATATTTCCCATGACAGGACTTGCACTGTATACTTCCCTTCCCAGCCAATATCCTGCAAATGGCAAGGGAATCAAAGCTCCAACTCCGATAAAGTTGCCGACATAGCCCATCCAATCATAATGGGCCCTTTCCTCATCAGATTTTGCACCTAAAAATTTTACCGCTGCATAAGCGCCAACCACAAACCCGCCAAAACACACGTTGGCAATAAGCCGATGAATATTCACAGGCATCCAGAGCGGATTGTAAACAGCGTGATACAAACTAACGAGCCTTCCCGTCTCCGGCACAATACCCGCGGGACTCATCATATACGTCGCCCAGGAGTTTGTTAAAAACATAAGCCCTGTTCCAAAGAGGTTGAGCATTATTCCCAAAAAGATATGAAACCATTTCTTTGCTGCAGTTCCTTTCAATATTTCCCACGAATAATAATATCCATACAACGTGAACGCTTCGCCAAAGAACATCAGTGCATAAACATACATGGTTGGGGAAAAAACATTTGTCATATGCCCCATGAACTCCGGATACAATCCAAACAAACAGAATCCGAGCAAACCGCCAAACGAAGCAGTTGTTGCAAAAGCGGCAGACAATAGCTTGGTAAACTCCTTAGCCATCTTGTCATATTTTATATCACCACCTTTGAAACCCACGATCTCCACGATCACTGCAAAAATAGGAACACCAAGCACAAAAGCCGCAAACATGAGATGTAATTCCGATACAATCCAGACGACCGTTCGGGGATCCAGCCCAAAAAAAGTCCGATACTGTACGGGAGCCATTTCTTCTTCCTCTATTGCCGCAGTAGCAGTCCCTTCACCTGCCGCAGACTGACCTCCAGGCAATTGAGAATCTGCGGATGATTGCCCGGACTCAAACTGTGGAAGTTCTACGCCGGATGTCGCACCTTCGTTTGCTTTTGCGGCCACCACCGGTATGTCAGCAGCAAATATTTCTGGAACAACCGAAAGGAAGGAACCGAGCGAGAGGACCACCAACAAAACAACAAAAATACTTCTTTTTGCAAACCACCGTACTATCTTCAAATTATTCATTCGCAATGCGCCTTTTCAATCGAGTAAGTTACACATTCCAGTAAAAATAGAATTCCACTATTTTTTAGTATATACAAAATCTACCGTAGTTTCTTCTTTTGATTTTACGGTTACATCGACGGTCTTTTTCCCAAGCTTCTCCTGCCAAGCCTCGATTTTATAAGAACCTGCCGGCACATTCTCTATCTTGAACCGTCCATTTTCATCGGTTACTGCAAAGTAAGGATTAGCCTTCACAACGATAAAGGAACTCATCCATTTATGAACATCACACGTTATCTTTATTATCTCAGGAAGATCAAACTTTTTTGTCATTTTGCCACCACCAGACACCCCTTCGTTAAAGCCGGGATTTTTTATCGACCAGGAATGAAGATTATGCATTACATTATCGCTATTCAGTAAATCCACGTTTGTTCCAACTGATACTGCAAGCACGTGGGGTATAAAGAGACATTCCTTCTGGTCTAATGAAACGGCCAACACCTCGGCCTTTTTACCTGACGCTATTTCAACGAGCGAGACGACAGCATTCTTAATTCCCTTCGACTCCCCATTAATCACCAGCTCCTCTGACATCCTATTATCATGTCCGCATGTTTGTTCATCTTTGTCAACCTTGAGCATCTTTGCCGCAGGAGCGTCCCCGTCAAACTTAACAACACCTGCAATTGTTCCCCCATCCTTCACATCAATTTCTTTATAAGCCTCTGCCTTTGCGGCAGAATTAATCCATAGTACACACAACATTGTTCCGAACAGTAAACTACCAATAAACGCTCCGTATCGCAAACTTTTCACCATCATTACCTCCATAATTCAATTGCTAAAAGAGAAAAATATTTGTCCATAGCATTGTTAAATACAAAGATTCGCATAATACCTTCGAAAAAATAATTTGTCAACCGCAAAATCAGCGAAGAAATGAGTGGAAAATAAACACTTCTTTATTGATGAGAAAAAACCAGAACGACAACATAATTCACAATACTCATTCCTTTTTTATCAAAAAAATCTGAAATATTAAAAAATTTATGTAACTGACGAAATTTCAAATTCTTAGTTTTAGCCGGACCGTATATAAAAAACGTACTTCTCTCTTCTGAAGTACTGGGCTGAAATTTCAACAATGAAATAACAGTTTCAATAAAGTGTTACAGAATTATTTTACGTTTATCGAGAAATTATATCTTGTCTTTATTAACAAAAAATCAAGTCCCGCATTTCATATCTATTTAGTTTAACGTCCTCTTCAACGTTTCGATTTCCTTAGGATTGGTAAGCCTGCCGGAGTTTACCACAACGTCCGGTTCCATTTTGAATCGTCTGATCCATGCCGCCTCTGAAGGGGGTTTCCAGTACACTTTATATAAACCAGGCGATACATTCATAAAGCGATATACCCCTTCCTTATCCGTAAGAGTCTCAATCTCCAGTGCCCCCTCTACAGGACGATACCCTTTGGCTAACAACCCGCCCTTTTCTAACATTTGCAACTTCACCTGACAATCCGGAAGAGGTTTTCCGCTGTGCAATATCCTGCCTTCAACCCTGCCAAGATTTGGGTCTTGGTCAATAGGTTTGTCCTTCTTCTGTTCCTCTTTAGCAATTTTTTTACGCTCCTTATCCATCAATTCACCTGGTTCGCTCGCCTGCGGTTTGTTTGATTCAGACGCATCAGCATCCATTTCCCGTGTTTTTTCATCCGTGACGGATTCACCGAAACTTGAGAATTCTGTCTCAGGCTTCACCAGTTTGTCCTCTCCGGAAGGACTTTCTCCTTTTGGCTTTTTAACCTTGAACCGATAATTTTTCTCCCGATTTTCCCTCTCTTCAGAGGAAGTCCTTAGCCAATCGCCAACTTCAGCCTTCTTGACATCATCGGCAATCCGGGGTTCAGAAACCTTTCCCTCTGCCGATTCTGTAGTTGCTTCTTTCGTAACCATATCTACAACCGGAATTTTTTTATCATTCTCCGACGGGGAGGACACGGCAAGTGAAACAATCTCGGAGGCAGGAATTTGTAAGCGAATATAATCTTCCGCAATCTCTTTAATCTTACATTCCATAGCGGTGTTATTACTATTCATAATAATTACATCGGGATAATTTTTGCTATTCAAAAACTCCATACTCAAAGATTTTATGGACTTCCTTGGCAGAATAGCATTGATATACTCTTTCCTTACATTTGTTATCTTAAGCTCGATATTTGTATTATTATTTCTTAAAATAATAGTATCCCCATACCCGATGGAAAAGAAAACCATAAACACCAACAACACAATAGCCGTAATTTTTACCATCAACAACCCTTCTCAAAATAAGTTATACGAAGTGAACGAAAAAAAGTGCATTGCATGTATACTTATTTGTACGTTACTGTAGTACTTCCGGACTGGCTGCTACCTGCTGTAGTAGGTTTATGTAGCTATCTTTTTTCACCATCGGTTCAAGCCTTACCATCAACACTATCGAACGTAAAACGTGTTTTTCGTCTGCATTCAAAGCCGTACTTGACAATATTGGATTGAGTGGAAACGGTTATATTTACCGTTTCATCAAATGAACATTTCCCTGATAAAGAAAGAGGAATTCCGCTGCCCAGCATTCAATACAAAGGAATTACGATATCCATCGCATAGGTTAAGAAATTATTTCCAGGTAAACGGTTACGACCATTGGAAGGCCCGCTTGGATGCCAAATATCGCACTTGTATTAATTCCTATTTTCCATAATACAAACAGAAAGTTTTTTTGAAAATAGCTTTTCACAAGTTATGTCTTCGGTTACGGAGTAGCATGGACTTCGTCGTGACGGTTCGACAAGCTCACCATGCACGGCGCTACATCCTGAGCCTGTCGAAGGATCGGAATAGATCACACTGACAAACAAAACTTGTTAGTACCACCCTATAATCCGCTTAAATAAAATGAAAATTCCTATACAATTAAATTATACCTTCTTTGGCGTCCGAGGATAAAATCAGACGACGGATCAAAGGAAAACCTTTAACACCACACCCTCTGATTTATCACATCTTCTGTTCTTCCCCTTCTTAAGGTAAACAACGTAATTTCCGGTCTCGCACAAAATCTCACCGGGAAACCGGAAAGCCCAATACCTTTATTTACGTACATCATTATATCTCCTTCACGAAACAGTCCGGATGTATAACGAACCCCAAACTTAGAAGGTACAACGGGCGGCCCATAAAGGGGCAGATTTACCTGTCCACCATGAGTATGACCCGATATCACAAAGTCAACATCTTTATTTTTCATCATTTCGATAGTATCCGGATTGTGAGCCAATAAAATCTTGGGCTTATCATCGGTACCTTTCAAGGTTCTATCTAAATCCATCCTCCCTCTCCACAAATCATCTACCCCGGCGATAAAAAGATAATCGCTTTTCCGGTAAAGAGGAACATGCTCATTAATTAACACGCGGATGCCTGCCTTTGATAATGAAATAAAAGTATTGTCTTTATTATCGTGATTCCCCAATACGGCAAAGACTCCTTCTTTTGCCTTTAGCCCTGCCAGTTCGTTCGCAACAGGTGAAAGAAATGTGGATGTTGTGTCATTCTGGTAATAAACGTAATCTCCTGTAAGAACAATAACGTCCGGAAACAATGCATTTACCTTCCGAACACACCTCCGTATAAATTCTTTGGGAACATATTGACAATGATGAATATCCGACATTTGAGCAATAGTCATTCCCTCAAACCGCTGAGGTAGTTTGTCGATTTTTATCGTAACGCGATTTAATTCAATCCAGCGCGGCTCGAGAAATCGACTATACGTTCCGACAGATAAAACCGCAATTCCAGACCCTAAGAACCCCTGCATGAACATACGCCTTGAAATCATTGTTTGTCTCCAGGAAAATCGGTTGAAAAAACATCACAGATATTCATAAATCTCATCGTTTAAGAGCACATGGAGACAAGCAATCCACACAGATACCTTCTTCCCATTCCTCTCTGACAAATTCCATCCATTCATCCGGGGTATTGCGGCAAGATAAACATATCCCCAGATCGCAGAGTCCTTCAACGGTATCGGCCGAATCCTTAATTGCTGCACCACAGCAAGCGCATTGCCAGGTAATCATATCACTGCTTATATGGCCGCCAACATCACACATGGAACACTCCTTTTTCAGAAAAAACTCATTTCTTTTTTTTGCTCTCATCCACAAAAAATTGCAGTACATCCGTCTCGGTGATCAATCCGATCAATTTGTTTTTCTCCCTTACCACCGGCAGCGCCCCCACCTTCTTATCAATCATAATCTGGGCGGCTTCTTCAATGGTTGCATCAGGGGAAATGGTAACCACTTGCTTTGTCATCACCTCCGAAACCTTAATAGAGTCCAGAAACTCATTGTTTTCCTTCCAGTTCGTCAGAATGGAAGTTAATGATGCTCGATAAAGGTCTCTTTGTGTCAGGATGCCGACAATATTCTCTCCTCTCACAACAGGTAAATGCCGGATCCTTCCCAAATACATGATATCATTAGCAAAACCAAGTTTTGAATCGTCATTCAGGGTTACCAGTTGTGTCTTCATCACCTCTTTAACAAGCATCTTTTTCCTCCGTTTCTATTGCGCTTTTAAGCCTTGATTCCCATTCATCTCCATAATGGTTTTTGAGATTATTCTGTATCTTTATTTCCCATTGCGAATACGCCTGTCGTATCGTAGTAATTGGGTGATGTTTTTCCGATATATACAGAATATTCTGTGTTTGTTTCTGCATGGGAATAAGGATATATTCCCGTTCCGCTCCGCCCACCGATATGATCGCACGGCAAACATCCTTCGCCTCTAAAATCAAATTTCTTACCACGAACGGATCCTCATAAACACAGATACCGCGGATAGCATCGACATGATCTAAAATTGCGTAAAATGCTTTCCATTCCCTTTTATAAACAAGTTTCTGGTATGCACGTGGAGCGGCGTATTCATTAAAGATGCATGGACCGCCGATGCTCTGATGCAGCGATTCTCCCACCAGGTCAGGATATCTCACACATTGGCCGGGACGGAATTTATAAATACTGCATCGCAAGTCCATGGTAAGACGCGTTTTGGTCTCATCCTGAGAAATGGTAAAATCCAGAAACTTGCAGGAATCATACAATTCGTCTTTGTATCCCTCACTGGTCACGAGTAGCTTAACATAAGGATACCCCGTACCTCTTTCCCATAAGGACTGGTAAAAACCGACATGTTTATTGTCTGACGGAATAACACAGGAAAAACAGCACATCCCATCTGAACATTCGTTCCTGGCAAGGGCTACGCCGGTATGCTTTTTCTGAATCCAATCACTAGTATTCATACACCTTCATACGATCATACGAGTTACTTTCTCGTTAATCAATTCACCAACAATCTTATACCCCTCACCCTTCTCATCAAAATTTGATATCCTTTTGATTATATCTCTCACATTATTCTGAAGATCTGTGGGATTGACAACACCATTAATATTAGTAATTAACATCCGGCCAGGCTGACTTGAATAGGCGCCAGCAAAGTCATAAATCCCGCCGACTATCGTTAACTTGTTTTCCTTTACCCTGTCACTGTAATATTTTAATGCCTTTTCTATCTGATAGTCCACATTGGTTTGACTCAGATAGGCAAGCACTTTCGTCTCATTTTGAATCTTTTTTAAATCGGGAATCCCGCGTTCAAGAGGAATCGCCAAAGAAAGCATTTCCAACTTGACCTCGCGACTGAGTAATGAATAATCTGTCTTCATGAGATGATCGAAAGACTTTGCCAGATTAACAATCTCTTTCGATTGCGTTATACAGGCGTGAGTGGCAAATTTTATCGCGCCACAATCGGTATGTCCTAACACCAGCATAACGGGAGTTTTGAGGACAAAGAGCGAGTATTCGATCGAACCCCGATTAACCGCAAACTGATTCCCGACATTTCGAATAATAAATACCTTGTTGAATATATCTCCTAAAATCTCGTCCTGTACCCAGAAATCCGCACAGGCCAGCAGGGTGAGGAACGAAGTCTGATGCGTGTCGCAAGATAAAAACTTCGTTACTTCCGTATTCTTTACAGACGCCTCCTTATGTGCCAATAAATGCAGAAGAATATTTCCAACATCCATACCCAATTCCTCAAAATAATCCGTCCGTTCATAGATAATAATCCTTTAAAAAAGTGAACTCTCCCTGTTTCGTTTTGTTTACGTAGTCTCAAAATATTTCTTATGCTCCCAATCGGTCACCTGTATGCGGTATTCATCCCATTCGGCCATTTTTGCATGCAAATACACGTGATAGGTATGGGAACCTAACGCAGTTTCCATCAGTTTGTTTTTCTTTAACTCTTCAATTGCCTCGCCTAAAGAGCCCGGAAGGGTAGCAATATTTCGGTATGCCAGTTCATCCTTATTAAATTCATAGACATTCTCCTCCACCGGCTTCGGCGGCACCAAGCCTCTTTTAATGCCATCAAGCCCTGCCTCGAGCATAACCGCAAGTGCAAGGTATGGATTATTGCTGGGGTCGGGACATCTTAACTCCGCCCTCGTCGCATACTCCCTGCCCTGAGAGTATCTTGGAATCCGTATCAAAGCGGATCGGTTCTTTTGCCCCCAGCAGATATAGACGGGCGCCTCATATCCCGGCACCAATCTTTTATAAGAATTCACGGTTGGCGACAGGATGGCGCTCATCGCGCTGACATGCTGGAGTTGTCCTGCAATAAATTGCCTTGCCACCTTACTCAGTTTATACTCATCCTTTTCGTCAAAGAAGATATTTTTCCGTAAAGTAATATCAAAAAGGCTTTGATGACAATGCATCCCGCTCCCACACATCCCAAAGATGGGCTTCGGCATGAAGGTGGCATATAAATCGTGCTGATGCGCTATGGACTTTACCACCTGCTTAAAGGTCAGGGCATTTTCCGCCGTTTTCAGTGCCTCTGCATACCGGAAGTCAATCTCGTGCTGGCCGGGAGCGACTTCGTGATGACTCATTTCAACATTCAGGCCCATCTTCTCCAGCGTAAAAATAATATCCCTTCTCACATTTCCGGCAAGGTCCCTCGGCGAAAAGTCGAAATAACTCCCCACGTCATGGGGCGTAGGCTCAACTTGTCCATTATTCTTGGGCTTAAACAAGAAAAATTCCAGCTCCGGACCCACATTATACTCAAAATTCATCGCCCGCGCATTTTTTATAGCCCTTTTCAGGATATACCGGGGATCGCCTTCAAAAGGAGAGCCATCGGGCATATACACATCGCAAAAAAGCCTTGCCGTTGGCTCCTCGGTCTCCCACGGAAGCAATGAGTAGGTGCTGGTATCAGGCTTTAAATACATGTCACTCTCGCAAATCCGCGTAAATCCCTCGATTGACGAACCATCAAACCAAATACCTTTTTCAATGGATTCCGAAAATCTCTCCGCCGGTATGGTAACGGCCTTAATATTTCCATTGATATCGGTAAATTGCAATTGAACAAGTTTCACATTGTCGTCTTTTGCCCGATTAATAATCGTTAAATCTGTATGCTCACTGGTCATGAAATTCACCTTTCTATAGCACGATAATGTAAACAAATGGAGATTCGGTAAGGCGTTATAATTTAACCATATTATTGTCAAAAAACAAGTAATTTATAACCATGGCAGTATGCGGTTCATGCTTGACAGAAAAAAGCGTTATTGTTAAACTTCATCTGTTGAATATACTAAAATTGCAAAAGTTCTCTTATCTCACCAACTCTTGTGCACAACGAAAATACCAGACAATACAAATTGCAAAGGATACGCATGAAGACTCCTACAGGAAAGGTTGTTGCTGTCTGTATCAGCAAAAAAAAGGGCACCCAAAAGAGCGATGTTGGCATACGTCGGCTGATTGAGCATTTTGGACTCGAGGGCGATGCTCATGCCGGAAAGTGGCACCGTCAGGTCAGCTTACTTGCACGGGAAAGTGCCGATACTATGCGCAAAAAAGGATTAACCATCAGAGACGGTGATTTTGGGGAAAACATCGTTACAGAAGGCATTGAGCTCAAATCCCTTCCCATCGGGACCATCTTAAAAATTGGCGAAGGTATAACCATCCGGGTAACTCAGATTGGCAAGCTGTGCCATGACCGATGCGCTATCTATTATACAGCCGGCGACTGCATTATGCCACGGGAGGGTATTTTTGGCGAGATTCTCACGGGCGGCACGATTCAAACAGGCGATGAAATAGAAATTCTCGAACAGGGCGCTGAAATAAAAACAGAGACATGATACGAGCTGCCATTCTAACGTTAAGCGACAAAGGCTCACGGGGCGAACGTGAGGACAAGAGCGGCGAGGTGATCCGGAATATGCTTACCGGGATCGGCGCCACGATTACCGCATACGAAGTCATCCCTGACGAAAAAGACCTGATTATCACAAAACTCTTCGAATTCTCCGACAAGGCAGACCTCGTTGTCACCACGGGCGGAACGGGCGTGGGTCCCAGAGATATTACCCCTGAAGCTACGCGGGCAGTTATCGAAAAGGAATTGCCCGGTTTTGGCGAGACGATGCGCCTGGAGGGACTAAAACACACCCCCCGGGCTATGGGCTCACGGGCAATTGCCGGAATTTACCGACAAACCCTCATCATTAATCTTCCAGGCAGCCCGAAGGGTGTCGCTGAAAACCTGGCGGTCGTACTCCCCGTCATACCCCACACCATCGGCCTCATTAAGGGCACAGTCACCGAATGTGCGAAAGACCGCGAAAGACACGCTTAATCTTCCGATTTTTAAGGGGTCTGTGTTAAACTCAAAAAGAAAGGCTTCCCACTGCCCCCGAAAATGTTGTCTAAAAACGGCATTAAGCGTCGCTTGCCGACGAGCAAAGGCGTTGAATGTGTACACGCATTTCAATATCTGCCACAACTACTAATACGTCGCCCACTTTTAAGATCGTATCGCCATCCGGGATAAAGATTTTTCTCCCTCTCCTGACGGTTGCAATAATTGTTTCCCGAGGCCAGGCCACAGCTCGAATCTGTTTGTTCGCACAAGACGAGCCAGACTCTACCATAATCTTTTCAACATTTACATCTTCAACACTGCTGAGACGTTCTTGGTGTGCGCGATGTCGAATCTGCTCACGACGAGTTAATGCCAGGTCATAAGCACGCACTATGTCGTTACTCCGTAACAGACCTACCAAACATTTTGGATTGTTGCGTAATACAACCGGCAAACTATCCAAATCACGCCCCCCCATACGGCACAATGCCGTGCCAATTGTTTCGTCGGGATTCGCAACAAGTAAATCTCGCGTACAAGCTTCTCCAACCGTACGATTTTCGTTGTTAACTTCATACGGCATCCGCGCAATATCCTGCACTGTAAGAATTCCAGAGAGCTCCCCGGATTCATTGAGCACTGGCAAACTATGATGTTGTGTTTGCAGAAACAAATTTGACGCCGCTACTAATGAATCCGGCTCACGTAACGCAACGACCTTCTTTTCCATAATCTCACCCACATTAATTGATTCCAGTATATCTACAACGCGTCCGCGTTCTAAACGTATACCCTTACGCGCCAATCCAAAGGTATATACAGAATCGCATTGTAAATAACGAGAAATGAAGAGACTGACAGTAACAGCGAACATAAGAGGTAAAATAATCCTGTAATCGTTAGTCATTTCAAACAGGAGAATAATCGCAGTGAGCGGTGCATGCACTGCACCAGCCAGAACGGCTGCCATTCCAACCATTGCAAACGCAGGCGGAGCAATATTCAGAGATGGAAAAAGCTGCTGAACTACGAGTCCGTATGCGCCCCCGGCTGTTGCTCCCAGGAAAAGGGACGGAGCAAATACACCACCAAAAAACCCGCCGCCAATGCTTATCGGGGTCAGAATAAGTTTAGCCATCAGCAATAAAAGCAAAAGATTTAATGCCAATGGTTTTACATCGAGAATTTTTTCAATCGTCTCGTATCCAACACCAAACACTTGAGGTAGATAAATTCCCACAAGACCAACAATAAGGCCGGCAATTGCGGGCTTGATCCAACGGGGAATCTTCCATCGATCAAAAATATCGCGGGCAATATACAGGAGGTGAATATATGTCGTCGCAATGGGTCCGGACATAACTCCCAACCCTAAATATAACGGCAGTTCCCATATCGAATGCAATGCATATGCAGGAACATGGAATGCTGGCTCCGGACCTGATATCGCTTGCGTGAAAACCGCCGACACCATTGCCGCCAAGGCTATGATGCCAAACGCCTTGCTGCTCAATTCTCCTATAATTATTTCCAATGCGAAAAAAACGCCGGCAATTGGAGCATTGAAGGCGGCGGCGATTCCACCAGCTGCACCCGCTGCAACAAGGACACATACCCGTTCATCAGAAAAGCGCAAAAGTTGTCCAAACATTGAACCAAGATTTGATCCAATTTGTACCGAAGGGTCCTCAGGTCCAACAGATGCACCAGAACCAACGGATAACGATGCTGCAATTGTTTTCATCGGTAAAAGTCGATAATAAAGTCTCCCCCTTGCCAATGCCACTGCTTCCATAACACCGGCTACTCCATGATAGCGATCTTCGCGCAAAAAAAAATGAATAACCAACCCGACGATAAGTCCACCGGCGAGAGGCATAACAGGCACAAGCATAAACGCCCAATGACCACATAATAATAAGACAAATCCAAAGCCATTCAACGCACCCCAATGTACCAGCTCAATCATTTTTTTAAAGAGCAACACTCCAGCACCACTGGTAATACCTACAAGGAGTGCCACACAGATAAGGATAGCCGAACCCGATATTTCCCGGTAACTAATCCAGTGCACAATATTTTTAGAAAAAATCTGTCTGAAAAAATTTTTTAGACCCGATGGTTGATACATTAATTTTAAGTTTACACTCCAAAAATATATGCGTTCTTATGGAAAATCTATAAACGAGGAATGAGCGTTTAGTTTGCAATATTTGCCGTTTTATGTCCAGTGTTTTATTTAATGCTTTACCTCTAGGGAGAATAACGCAGAGATGCAGGTCGGCCGTATGCTACGCCACCGCAACACCCTTCTTCCGTGTCTCTTTGACTCGTCTCAGCAAAAGAGTTGATGCCAGAATTCTCAGAAGGGACGAGACAGCAAACAGGGCAATCAACTGATACCCAAAGAGTGGGGGAATGTGTGTCGCAAGAAAACCACCAAGCAGATTTCCGGCACAAATAGAAAAACCATTGAAGGTATTAAAATACGCAATACAGCGGGTCCGTTTTTCAGGGATCGCCGAATCATAGATGAAATTGGATGAGCAGAGATTAAACCCCGCCCAGGATATTCCCGCCAGGGTTTGTATAATGATCAGAAAATATATCTGCCGGGAAATCAGCCACATGGCCGGCAGAACTGATATGACAATACTACATATCAAAATAACCTGCCGATTCCCCAGGGCATCAGCACGGCGACCCCAATAGCTCACCGCCAGAATGCTTGCAAGAGGAACGGTGACGGTGACGATGGTGTAGGTAATGTAAGAAAATCCCAAATCTCTGAGCATGAATACGGGGAAGAACGGCGAGGCGATAAATACGGCAAAACTAAAACAACTGTGAAAAATCACATATTTCCCGAAATTTCCGACGTTTAATCTCCGCAAGAATTCTCCCGGCGAGAAATAATGCTCACGCTTTACCTCCAGAGGCGGCTCATACATCCTGCCCAGGAAATACCATGAGATGTACCGTGAAATCATGGCGACAAGAAATATGACCGTAAAACCCAACAGGGACTGTTTCCTAAAAACATGCAGTATGTATCCGGCAAGAAAAGAGCTGATGACCATAACCAGACTAATCAGCCGCCCGCGCCTGCTGAAAAATGCGCCTCTCCTGC
This sequence comes from Candidatus Brocadia sapporoensis, assembly GCF_001753675.2. Taxonomy (GTDB): domain Bacteria; phylum Planctomycetota; class Brocadiia; order Brocadiales; family Brocadiaceae; genus Brocadia; species Brocadia sapporoensis. The sequence continues at coordinate 21,629 of NZ_MJUW02000115.1, forward strand.
GTTCAGGAACGAGATTCGCCATGAGAGAACCCCAGGCAGGTCCGGCAAAGGAAGCAAACGAGACATAGAGGGCGCACAGACCAATGAGGGCATAAATCCGCAAGGAATCTGGCAAATAGGGAATCATTGCCATAGGCAGCAACAGAAAGGCATGGATGAACACCGACCGTACGATCACTTTCTTTCGACTGCCAAACCGTTCAACAAGATCAGCGACCTTGAGTTGTGCCAGGGAGGGAACGAATTGAGATGCAGAACTTAATAATCCGATCTGAAAAGTGCTTGCACCAAGAGCTACAGCAAAGGGATTGAGATAGTTGTCGCCAAATCCCGTTGTTGCAGCAAATGCCACTCCGTCCTTGATAGAATACTTCAGACTCTTCCTGACGGCAATTCTTTCCTGCTGCTTACTGAACTGCACTTCCATGAAAACAACTTTTCCGTTAAGGGTATAAGCCGTGCAACTTCCTGACATCTGCCACACGCCCTATACCCGGCATTAATGCGCCGGTTCGTAAACCAACGCCTTGTTTATTGAAAACGCAAGCACCCGGCTGAACGCATCAGACACGACGTCCTTGAGCTTTTTCCGGATGTCTTCTTCGCTCCAGAAATAATCTTGACCCAGATTTTATCCGTAAAATCTGGGTGCGTTTGAGAAAACCTCATACGCTCGCTGATTTGATCTCTAAATGCAGTATTTCATCTGCAGTATAAAATGGTTCAAGCGCTGCTTTATAAAGAATATCATTTTTTCTCCCTCTCGCACAGCCGCTCATTGAATCAGATTTATGGGAAAGTCCGGCTTTTTGAAAAAAACCTCTGTTAAAGTGGAGGTAGGTTTGAAACCTGCCTCTATGATATACAACAACCTGTTTTTATTTAAAACTTCCAAAAACTAAATGGTTACAATTATTGAATCCCCACACAAAGGTGCTTGAAGAACGGGATATATTATAGTAACCTAAGACAGATATTGCAAGGCATGAGATATTTTTTACAAGGACGAAAGGCAGGTAAACAGCGCCAAAACCCTTTTTCAAATACTGTTCATACAGGTTATGTCTTCGGTTACCAGGTGGCATGGACAAACTTGTTGGTCCATGGTGTTTGAATATACACACGGATTTGGGATATATCACACCGACAAACAAGTTTGTCAGTGCCACCTGGTAACCCGCTTAAATAAAATGAAAATTTCCATACAATCAAGACACTTAGTCCTAAAACAAGCGAGGTTTAAAAAACCTCGCCAATCATCCTAAATTCAGCCCTATT
>NZ_MJUW02000066.1 GCF_001753675.2 Candidatus Brocadia sapporoensis
ACCATTTCTGGCCTAATCCTGCAACAAGGCTTCGCCTTGTTTGCAGGATTTAGGTTCCTTTTAAAATTTATGCGCTCCATGTGAACCCAGCAAAAATTCAAATTGAAGAAATACCGAGTGTTCCGTCGTATCATTCCCTAAAATATCATCATAATTGTATTGTAACCGGATTTTTGAAAATTCCGTTGGATAAAATGTAAGGTTAGGCGACAGTCTCCAACGTTCAAATCCTAATGGATCAGTTGCGGCTTCTTCTCCATCTACATAATCTCCGCGAAATCCGGCCACCCATCGTTTCTTGAATCCCCACATAATTTGAGAATATGCACCCCAGTTATTCAATACTTCGTCCGTCAGTCCGGCATGTATGTCTTCGCCCGCCTCAAATCGCCTGCCCATCACCTCTGTTTGCCAGGATACAAAAGGAAATCCCCCGGCAGCGTATTTTGATTTCCATTTCCAGAACATATCAAGACCATATAGGATTGTGCTTTTGTCCGTACCGGTAGAATTTGGACCAAAAGCCGCTGAGGCGCCCAATAAAACGGTCTGCTCATCCGTCAGGTCAAAAGAAGTTGCAACACGGGGAACGTAGAGCAGGTCATCCATGCTGCGTACTCCGGGGTCATCTGCTACGCGCGAGAACTTCCCATCAGGATTTCTAAAGCTGAAGGCCGTTTCTCCCTGGCTATCCTGAATGGTAAAGAACAATTCCGTGTAAATGTCAGTTGGCGCCAGCCATGAAATACGCACCCCCGGGTTTCTCAACCCATCAGGACCAAGAAAGCGGCCATTGACAAGTGGCTGATCTGCAAAATTCCACGTATGTGGATGCGTGGGATTCAATCTGCCAAATTCCGTAAAAAAGGTGCCTGCCTTTACCTGTAAATTTAAAGGTAATGACATCGAGGTCAGGTATGCCTCTTCCACCTCCAGAAATGACTTACCATCTTTATCAATCTGAAATACGACATCGCCTAGTCCATAAAAATAGGGGTCTACTGCTCCTTCGAATACCGTTTCTAAATTTTGCGCTGTAAATCCACGCTGGTTGGGGTCGTGTCCGCCCGTTTCAAGACTTTCCAGATCCTTTGCAGTTGAGCCAGCCGCGGCAAACAATGCATCAAAGGAAATTTTCATATAGCTCGGCCCTGCACTCCATAGTGTGATGGGTTGTGCAGGCGACCATGCCCCTGATTGTAATCCTGCAGGTTGGTCCGTAGCTGTCGTATTCGCCGGTGGTGACGTTGTTTCTGCCATTGCCCCTTGCGGAGGAAGAGACATGGTTTGTGGCGCAGAAGGAGGAATTGTGCTTGTGGCAGCTTGTGGCAGCACGGGTTCTTCCGACACAAAAGTCTCCGGGGTTTTTGTACCCACCTTAGCAGCAGATAACTTATCTTCTTCTAATGATATTTTTTCTTTTTCAAGCATTGTTTTTTCTTTCTCAAGGATAGCGATTTTGTCTTGCATTTCTTTAAAGCGGTTATCGTAGTCCTGTTTCATATTTACCAGAAGTTCCTTCATGCCCTGAAGCTGACCCACAATCTCATCAAATTCGTCTTTTCTGATACGGATCTCCTTAGTGTTTTCTGAGGTTTCTTCGCGTTCCTCTTCTTCCAGGGCGCTTACCGGCAGGAAATCTTTGCCTACGTCACCGTTTCCTGTGTCAAGAGCGAATAGCCTCCCGCTCCCACTTGAAATGAGTATGCATATAAGCACCAGGTAATTTATCTGCCTCATACCATTCTCCTGTAAACGCTTTGAAATGAGAAGATAGTATCTAACTCGTTCGGGTTAGGGATAATTTAATGTATAGGAATTCAAAGTAAGAACACGACGCCCCCATGTCATGCGGGTATTATGCCTTTGTGTTTTGGTGGTCTAAATCTTTTGGCTATGCAAAATAGCAGGGAAAGGACGGCGGCGGACGAATGGTAAATCTCTGTATAGATAAAGACGAAAGGATTGGGTTGGAATTTCCCGGAGAACTAATGCAGATAAAATCAAATTGCATCTCTACTGCGAAAAATGGTACTGCAACGGAAGGCGTATTCAACCACTCGCAGATTTGGCATGTTGCGGAGTTGTGTTGATAACCGTTTTCTGAAACCTCAAGGCGTGAACTTTCAGAGATATCAGGAGTTTTATGGGCTATTATCGTATGTTGGCCATGGCTACAATACTGGTTTTTTAAAAAAGTATTATGCAAACTCCCTAGCACTAAACATAACAGTAGGTAGGGAAGGAACGTCGAAACAAACAGGATGTTAGTTCGATTTTTGTTTCTGATAAAATACTCCATAAACAACACATGCACAGGAAAGAGAATGTTTTTAGCCTTCGATACTGTAAAGCATGCTAATACCTTTTCTACGGTAAGTCAAGTGAAATTCTCATAGGTTTTATATTAAAACAAGGCAGTAATCTTGTCCGTCCAATTTACTATCGTGAACGCAAAAGAATGTTGTCGTTTGTGAGCACTTTCGCATTGCTCAACGTAAACGCTGCAAAACAATCCATGCACTGGAGATTGCTCCGGGCTGTCGCCCTCACAATGACACTTGCACGTTACGTTTATTATAGTTTAAACGAAATCGATATGGCACTACATTTCCTTTGAATTTTGTTATAACATCATGTAGGGATCGACATCAACCATTATTTGCACACTTTTTGAAGGTTTTAGCACGTCTGCGTTGCCCTGAAGGGCTTTGTGAATGCTAGCGAGGTTCTGTGCCTTCAATAACATATGCCACCGGAACAGATTGTTGATTCTGGTTACAGGGGCAGGTGATGGCCCGAGTATTTCAAGATGGTTATCGTTTATTTTCGCAAATTCTTTAAGTCTATCGCCAATGATGGCAGATTTTTCTTTGACATTTGCCTCCTGCGGGCCGCGGATAATGATCCGCGTGAGATTTCCAAAGGGAGGATACCCCAATTGTTTTCGATATTCCAGTTCTTTCCTGGCAAATCCTTCATAATCATGGGCTGCTGCATAGGTGATGCTATAGTGTCTTGGGTTGTACGATTGCACCACTACCCGTCCGCCCTTTGTCCCCCTGCCCGTTCTGCCTGCTACCTGCGAAATGAGCTGAAAGGTCCGTTCGCTCGCGCGAAAGTCCGGCAGATTCAGAATTGTATCCGCAGAGATTACCCCTACCAGGGTAACGTTAGGGAAGTCTAATCCTTTTGCAATCATTTGTGTGCCGAGCAATATCTGGAATTCGCCCCGTTCAAATGCATTTAAAGCCTTTTCATGGGCATCACGCACCCGCATGGAATCACTGTCCATCCGGATAATCTGATAATTGGGAAATTTATTCCTGATTTCATCTTCAATCTTTTCCGTTCCAAAACCACGATAGTTGATATTGCTTGCCAGACAATCCGGGCATGATTCCGGCGGGTGTGTTTCTGCATGACAATAATGGCACAAGACCGTATTGAATTTCTTGTGAAAAGTCATGGGAATATCGCATCGCCGGCATTTTAATACAAACCCGCACCGTTTGCAGTGAATATAGGGCGCAAATCCACGCCGGTTCAAAAACAAGATCACCTGTTCATTTCTGGCAAGGGATTGTTTCATATAATATTCCAGCCGCTGCGAAATAATGTTGAATCCCCTGCGTTTACGGACCTCTTCACCCATATCGACAATATCTACAGGAGGGAGTTTCCGCTCACCAATCCGCCTGGGGAGGACGATCTTTTCATAGTTTCCGTTCATCGCCTGTTGGTAGCTTTCCAGAGAAGGCGTTGCCGTGCCCATGATTACCATAGCGTTTTCATACGTTGCCCTGAGAATGGCAATATCCCTGGCATTATATCGCGGGTTGTTTTCCTGTTTATAAGTGTTCTCGTGTTCCTCATCGATAATGATCAACCCAACATTTTTCAGGGGGGCAAATATAGAGGAACGGGCGCCAATGACGATATCCACCTTGCCTTCCCTAATATCATTCCATTGCGACTGGTGAACCGTTCCAAGGAGACTGCTGTGCAATACTGCAACCTTACAAAACCGCGCCTTTAATCGTTGGATGGTTTGTGGGGTAAGAGATATTTCGGGGACGAGGTATATGGCCTTTCTGGCCTGTTCAAGCATCTTTGTTATGGCTTGAAGGTAGAGTTCCGTCTTCCCGCTGCCGGTAATGCCGTGAAGTAATATTACCCCGGGTTTTGGCTCTAAAAGTTTTTTGCAAATACTATCAAATGCCTTTTGTTGATCTCCGGTAAGGGTTAAATGTTGCTGCAACTGATCGATGGTACGGGATGTGTTTGCAGTATCCTGGAGTCTGCTTTCGATAAGGACAAAACCTTTTTTCTCCAATTGGCGAAGGCCTGGCATTGTGCAGCCACTGATGCGGATCAATTCTTTAGCGTTTATTTCAGCAGAGTGGTCCAAAAGGATTTCAAGAGCCTTGGCCTGTTTTGGAGCACGGACCTTTATTTGTATGAGGACATCCTGGACAGGACTTGTGGTACGCTCCTTCAATCGAACAAACGTATTCCAGCGCTCTTTTTTTTTACTGCGCACCACAGGGGGAACAACCGCCGAGATCGCCTCCCCCCATCCACAATAGTAATGAAACGACAACCACCGGGTGATCTTCAGCATGACGTCATCAATCAATGGTGATGAATCGATAATACTTAAGACGTCTTTCGTTTTATCGGTAAATGGGGTGTCAGTAAATCCAACGCAAAACCCGGCAATAATCTTGTTCCCAAAAGGTATCCTTACCCGCATACCAGTGACAAGGGTTCCGCATAAGTGAGGAGGAATGCTGTAATGAAAAACTTTTTGTAAAGGGATATTGATAACCACCTCTGCGTAGAGTTTTTGAGATGACCGACTTACCGGGGTGATGAGATGTTCCATGATAGGAGATAATTATGGCTAACTGCTATGAAGAGTAAATATAAGAAAAGAAAAAGACTTCTTTTATGAAGTAAAAATCAATGGCAATCTATTTAACCATTCTGGATTATATGGCAGAATTTCTTTTCTTTCCATAAATAATTTACTTAAAAACTATTCTAAAAGTCAGAACCATAAGCGCAGTCTAGACATAGCTTAGTAATTACGGTATAAATGGCACTGGCAGAAGAAGCAAACGTGCCGGAAAGAGAAGAAACTGTGGAGTGGATATTCCTAAGCACGGACAAGACAAATGATTCTGAGGAAGTGTGCGGGAAACTCAGATGGTATACCATGCGGTGTGGGATAGAGGTGTATCACAGGACGTCAAAAGGCGGGCGCATGATAGAGGAGAGATAACTGAGGGGGATTAAAGGGAAGGAGAAAACTTTGAAATTCCCATACGTAAATTGGCTAACGCATATATATTGTAATCGTCTGATGAAACTGCTAAGATATGTTGCATAGTATTAAATAGAATGAATTGAGTGAAGTTGAAACCACCTTCTTTTTGAAATAATGCTGATGAATTCTGTGCTAAAAGGTGAGCGCCCCAATTTATCCTACACAACTTAATAAGCCGTAATCACGATCTTTCCACGAAATTCATGTATAATCATATTTCAAATACAATATCTGGAACTCTCTTGATAAAGACATGGTTTATAATCGTGAATTCAGGATGCAGAGTACATAAGGTCAAATATGAAAATATGCATAATCCTGTTTTTTTGTGGTAGTATATTTATGTTTTCTGTACCTGCAGTGACAACTTATTATTAATTCTTCAATCATTTTTTTAAGGAAATATACCATGGGCTTCCCAAATCAGCGGCTCCGCCGGTTGCGTCAGAATGAAAATATCAGGAGGCTGGTAAGAGAAACAGATCTGTCAGTCAACGACCTGATAATGCCTTTATTTGTCCGGCCTGGAAAAGGCGTTAAACAAATGATACCATCCATGCCGGGAAACTATCAGATGTCTGTTGATAAGCTGGTTGAAGAGGTAAAAATCCTGGAAGGGCACGGGATTCCCGGGATTATTCTCTTTGGGATCCCAGACAAGAAGGACGAGATGGGATCCGACGCCTATGCAGACGAAGGCATCATTCAGCAGGCTATTATTGCCATTAAAAAGACTGTAAAAAATATCCTGGTGATCACGGACGTCTGTCTGTGCGAGTATACCGATCACGGACATTGTGGGTTTGTGAGAAGAGACGACAGAACGGGCAATTTTGAAGTGGATAACGACATGACCCTGGAACTCCTGGTAAAAGAGGCTGTCTCCCATGCCAAAGCAGGCGCAGATATCGTTGCACCCAGTGATATGATGGATGGCCGGGTAGGTGCGATTCGGGATGCTCTTGATGAAGGGGGATTTCATCATATCCCCATCATGGCCTACTCTGCCAAATATGCCTCCGGATTTTACGGACCCTTCCGGGAGGCCGCAGAATCCACACCGGGATTTGGCGACCGGTCCTCTTACCAAATGGATCCGCACAATGTCACAGAGGCGCTTCGTGAGGTATCGCTGGATATAGGAGAGGGTGCCGACATCGTGATGGTAAAACCCGCATTGGCCTATCTCGACATCATCCGGATAATAAAAGATACCTTCGATTATCCAGTTGCAGCATATAATGTCAGCGGTGAATTTTCTGTCGTGAAGGCTGCGGCTGAAAAGGGCTGGATTGATGAAAAGCGCGTCGCCCTGGAAATTCTTACTGGTATCAAACGCGCCGGCGCCGATATGATCCTTACCTATTGGGCTAAAGACGCCGCGCAATGGCTAAAAAAGTAAGTTTTAGCCATAAAAACCGAATACCTCTTAATCAGGCATTCTTTGGCGGCAGCTTTTAAATTAGCACACATCATGAAAACATTGTGTAATTTTTTTGCTTCAAACGAAAAACCCCAATATTCTTTTTCTGAATATTGGGGTTTTTATATCGCAATTATAATTATACTTTCAGTGACTACTCCATATTTTTATACACCTGAACTATAGCAATTGATTATCCTTTAAAATATCAGAGAGTGCCTTTTAATAACCTTATAATTTAACGACTTTCGTGGCTTTATAACCCTTCTGGTCTTTTATAACTTCAAATTCGACCTTGTCTCCTTCTGCAAGGGTTCTGAACCCTTCTGACTCGATTGACGTTTGATGTACAAAAACATCCTGGCCATTATCCTGGGAAATAAAACCAAATCCCTTTTTGTCATTAAACCACTTAACTGTTCCTGACGCCATTATTAAATCACCCCCTCTCACCTGTAAAATAACGCATAAAACAAAAAAGGCTACTCGATTGTACACCTAGTAGCCTTACTATCACATCCATATATAATACGACTTTTACGTTACAACCTAACCTCATGTTTCGAATAATACCAAAGAATTTACAGAAAAGCAAAGGAATATTAAAATAAATTTTTCATCTTGAATTTGAAATATTTTGCCATTAGTATATTTTTACGAATCCTGTATTGAACTGATTTATTCTCTTGTTTGAAAATGACGCATTGCAAAATATGCAGTCGTAAGAAAGGCGAACGCCTGTGTGTGAAACTCGGAGACTGGCTATGCCCGGAATGTTGCGGACAACACCGGGTCGTACATATTAATTGCTGGACTTACTGCCCATTCTTTTTTGGAGAACAAACCTCCGTTAATCCGAATAAAGCCGGGAAATAAACCTTTCAGGAGACCGACTGTGAAGCACCAACCCTGTGTTATCACCCTGATGACGGACTTTGGCGATCAGGATGCATACGTGGGCATCATGAAGGGTGTGATAACAGAAGTCAATCCCCGGGCAAACATTATCGACATCTGCCACAGCATTCCACCACAAGACATATTCAAAGGCGCCTATCTTCTCTATACATCGTATAAATACTTTCCGAAAGGAACTATTCATGTAGCAGTTGTTGATCCCGGTGTCGGAAGTAAAAGAAATATTGTTTGTGTAGAAACGCGCAATTATCTGTTTCTTACACCCGACAACGGTATTCTTGGTTTTATTATTCAGGAAGAACGGCCAAAAAGGATTATCCGTGTAACAAACAATAATTATTTTCTGCCTGCACCCAGTAATACCTTCCATGGCCGTGATGTCTTTGCCCCCGTTGCAGCACATTTATCACTCGGTATAAAACCAAAACAACTAGGCAATGCGACCAAGCAATTGGAACACCTGAGCATACCTCAGCCAGTGCGTAAAAATACCAGACAATTAGAAGGTCAAATCATCTCAATCGACCACTTTGGAAACCTTGTTACCAACATTACGAAATCGCATCTGGAAGAATACGTCCGTGAACAAATACGAGATTTGGATCGAAAATCGGGGGTTAGGAATCAGAAGCCAAAAATCAGAAACCAGACTCCAGACGAACCGGGAAAAAGTTCCAAAAAAAAGATACTACTGCCGTATAACACCCTGGAAACTACCATAGGGAAAAAAGAGATTACGGGAATTGTTAAGACGTATACTGAGGTAAAGACGGGAAAACCGCTCATCCTTTTTGGAAGTGCAGGCTTTTTAGAGATATCCGTTAATCAGGGAAACGCCCAAAAATACTTCACTGTGGATAAGGGCAATAGGATATTAATCTCATGGATGCATGGAACATCCAGTAAAAGAACGGATATCAGATACAACACAATCGAAACCAGAACCAAGCGCCACAGGTAAACCGCCCGCAAAAAACAAAATATGGCATCTCAATACAGATATCCACTGATAAATCAAAGGCGAGTCATCGACCTCGCCTATTGTACAAGCAGGTCCAGCATCGCCATAATCCTTTCTTACTCACACCCTTTACTTTATTGATTGAACAAAAATATTTTTATTTTATGGGAACAATTTCAGCCCTTCTATTCAGTGAACGACCCTCTTCTGTATCATTAGAAGCAATAGGCTTTTTAAATCCATAGCCAGCGGTAGAAATACGTGATTCCTGGATGCCTTTCCCAACCAGATAATTCTTTACTGCCTGAGCTCTTTTTTGAGAAAGACCTATGTTGTATTTTAAAGAACCAATATTATCCGTATGTCCCTCAATCCGTATATGCATGTCCGGGCTATTTTGCAAAACATTCACGATATTGTTAAGATTTGAGTTGAACCTTTCTTTAATATCCCATTTCTTATAATCGAAAGTAACCCCTTTTACCACCCAGCATCCCCTTGAATCAACAATGGCACCTTTTGGAGTATCCGGACATTCATCGTACTTGTCCGGAACACCATCACCATCGCTATCAATATCTGTAACTTTTTTCGGTATTTCATTTAAAAATACCTTCTTTACAAAATCCGCCATATCGTTGCCGGACGCAATTTCATCGGCAGTCACCGAAAACCCGCAATTCACTTCGCGTACAAGCTCTCTGAGTTCTTCTGCCCCTTCAACAGTATTTCCCACAAAAATAGTATAAAGGCACACTCTGTCTCCGTACATTTCTCTTAAATTCTGTGCCTTTTCCAGAGGACTGCCATATAACAGTTCACCATCACTGACTAGAATTACTGCATTTTGTCCGCCGGACGTCAGTAACAGGTTATTCGCATCTTTAATTGCATTACCCGCCGGACTGCAACCCTGAGGAATCACTGCCCCATTTAACTCGTTTTCCAAAAGACTCCGTGAGTGTTTTGTAAGTCCATAAACAACGTTTGTATTGTTCAGGTGCTTTAAAAATCCATGTCCAAAGGTTACAAGTGCACTATTTATATCCATTTCAGGCAGGGTATTATTCATCCTCATTAAAATGTCCTTAGCCACGTCAAATTTGGAATGTCCTTTGTTAACGGTACCCGTGTATTCATCTCTCATCGATGCGGATGCGTCTAAAATAATTACAAAACTCTCAATTTTTGGTACATATTCCACATTTTGGGATTCTGAATCTAATTTTTGAGGGGTAAAAGCTTCAAGAGGCTCAAGGGGTTTCTTTTGAGACCGAAGTTGTGCACAACCTGTTAAAATTATCATTGATGCTGTAATCAACGATGCTAATAGATATATTTTTTTCATAGCGATTTTCCTCTATAATAGGGTAAAAATAAATCTGTGCACATTAGCTTTTATTCGTATCTGACTGCAATTGCCAACTTAAATATTTTCTTATGTGAGAAATACTCTAGCAAAAACGTAAAAGATTGCAAGCTATTTCCATTTTTTCGGTTTAAATATAGTAAACGTAACAAATACATGTAGCATGGTGAGGGTGACAACCCGAAGCAATATCCCGTGCATGGATTGTTTCGCGGAGTTTACACTGAGCAATACGAATGCGCTCGCATGGACAACGTCCTTTTTGCGTTCATTAAATAGGCAGCAGCATGCAAGGAACTCAAAGCAACAGCCCACGTCGATACTTTAACAATATCGCTATATCCGAAGGATTGAAAGAAACACCATGAAACCGGCCAGCCCATTCTGGAAAAAGGCGACAGACAAATTCCCAATCTCTCTGGCAGATCCATTCGGATATGATGATGATCACGCTGGGTGGAGATTGCTAACGCTGAGATAGTATCTGGGCATGCGAGATGGCGAGCCTTTCTGTGACTTCCGGATAAAAAAGCGTACCCTCAGTCATCTCAAGCGACAGGGTCGATCCTCCGTACGTGAAGGAAACCAACTACATGACGTTAATGACAGGAGGTTACTTTTTCATTTTGAGGCAATATTAAATGAAAACGAAGAAGACCGTAGATTTTTTTCAATTCTTCCAGGTCAATCTGCGTCGTTTTTTTAGCACGATTTGAGAAGAGATGATGATATGCGACTCGTTCGTTTCAGATATCTTCCAAGTGTACTCTCATTTTTTTGTGAGCCAGCTTGGCAAGGATTTTCCGGGGAATAATTCTGGATACATTAATCATAAGGGTATTGATAAAACCATGAATCGATACATGCTCTCCTCTCATCATTGCATTGTATCCATGAATCGCCACTTCTCTTGCAGTGGGCATTTTTTTTCGCTTGAAAGCCTTTTTATCATCTCCTCTCGCCAAAATATGGAAACCGGTATCCGTAGGACCGGGACATAGGGCAGTTACTGTCACGCCAGTCTCCTTCAGTTCCCTTGCAATGGCTTCGGTAAAAGACAGCACATAAGCCTTTGAAGCGGCATAAACCGATTGCAGCGGAACTGCCTGAAATGCCCCGATAGAAGCAACATTCAGTATCTTTCCTTTTTTCCGTGCAATCATTCCCTTCATAAAGAGTTTCGTAAAATACGTAAGCGCCATGATATTTACCTTCAGAATGTTTTCTTCATGATGCCAATCCGTATCGGAAAATTTTCCGAATATTCCGATACCGGCATTATTGATCAAAACATCAATCTCAATTCTCTTCGACATAAGGACGCTGTATATTTTTAATGGCGTTTCAGCCATACTTAAATCTTCCACAAATGTCATTACCGTAATTCCATATTCACTTTCCAGATCCCCTTTTAATGTACTACAGTTTTCCCAATCCTTATCAACCAAAACCAGATTATACTGTTTTTTAGCCAGTATTTTTGCAAATTCCCTGCCGATACCCTTGGAACTGCCTGTAATTAAGGCATTTTTTGTCTTTCTCGTATTTTTCATGGCATTCAGGGTTTCTGAAAATAGGCGACTGATAACTGTTTTGTATCCTTAAGAGATGGCGATATTAAAGCAGAGATAAAAAAATAGCAAGTATTTTTTCATAAAGGAAAAGCATTCTGTGAACTGCATTGAACTACTTGCAGGCGATTTGACAGGTCGTCTGATTTTCTGATTCTTTGCTCCTTGACATTGTTCATTGGTATGTGTACTGTATGAGCATAATTAAGATAATAAATATCTTTTAGAATAATTGCCCTTGCCATACGTGTCGTGTTCACACATTTACCCCTGTTTTTCTTGAAAATGCATTTGCCGACAAAATGATGCAGAAAACCTATCATGAGCAATTACAAATCTGGGACAAACAATATCTCTGGCATCCCTTTACCCAGATGCAGGACTATCTCAAAGAAACACCTTTGATTATAGAAGAAGGCGAGGGAATATATCTGCGGGATACCGGAGGGAAAAAATATATCGACGGGATTTCCTCCATGTGGTGCAATATCCACGGACATCGTAAGAAGGAGATTGACGATGCGGTAAAAATACAGCTCGATAAGATTGCGCACACCACACTCCTTGGTCTGTCCAATATACCCGCCATCGAACTGGCAAGAAGACTTATAGAAATCGCACCGCGGGGTTTAACAAAGGTCTTTTATTCAGACAATGGATCTACTGCCAACGAAGTCGCTTTAAAAATGGCATTTCAGTACTGGCAGCATAAAGGATTGAAAGACAAAAGACAATTTGTGGCATTGCAGCATGGTTATCACGGAGATACCGTTGCAACTATGGGTGTCGGTGGTATCGACATCTACCATAAGGTCTTTCAACCACTTTATTTTAAGACACATTTTGCACCTGCGCCGTACTGCTACCGTTGTCCACTCGGAAAACAACCCAAAGATTGTTCACTGGCATGTCTTGAAGCGTTAGAAAATATCTTAAAAGAGCATCAGGACGGCATTGCTGCTATGATTATGGAACCCATGGTACAAGGAGCAGGCGGGATGATTATTCATCCGCCTGGTTATCTGTCAGGAGCACATGCCTTGTGTAAAAAATATAACGTGCTCTTTATTTTAGACGAGGTGCTTACCGGCTTTGGGAGGACGGGAAAGATGTTTGCCTGCCTTCATGAAGACGTTGTTCCTGATATTATGACGATATCCAAGGGAATTAACGGAGGTTATATGCCGCTGGCCGCTACACTTGCCGCAGAGGATATCTATAACGCCTTTTTGGGCACCTACGCTGATTTAAAAACTTTTTTTCACGGACATACCTATACAGGAAATCCCTTAGGCTGTGCGGCTGCGCTGGCCAGTTTGCAATTATTTATGAAGGAACGGATCCTGGAAATTTTAGTATCAAAGATTCAATATCTCGGGAACAGACTGAAACCCTTTGCATCATTAAAACCTGTCGGCGATGTCAGACAATGCGGACTTATCGCCGCCCTTGAACTGGTAAGGGATAAATCCACAAAGGAACCGTATCCCTGGAAAGAACGGATAGGAATTCAGATCTGCCTTGAAGCAAGAAAACAGGGCTTGCTTATAAGACCGCTTGGCCATATCATCGTTATTATGCCGCCACTGAGTATCAAAAACGACGAGATGGACAGGATGCTTGATGTTATTAACGAATCCATACAAGTTGTTTTACCATAAAGAATAATCGATCGTCTGTTATTCTCAGCGAATTTCATCAGAAGGGTTTTTGCTTACCAATGGCCTCAGCCAGATGAATCAGTTGGTCAACGTCCAGAGTTTCCCCCCTTATTCGCTCATCCAGTTGCATGTCCTTAAGAATTTGCTTCAGGTGTTCTCTTGAAATTCCTGGTACGTTTAGCCTTTCGAGGCTATTGATCAGTGTCTTGCGCCGTGAAGTAAATATTGCATTGATGATCTGTCTGAAAAATGGATAATCTGTTATTCTGCCCGCATACTTCTCTTTCTGTACACGCACCTTAACAATTGCCGAATGTACCGACGGTTTTGGCCAGAATACTTCCGGGGGTAAGCTCTTTACGACCTCCACTTCAGAAAACAACCGGATAATTACGGACAACATCCCGTATTCCCTTGTGCCGGGAAGCGCCGTCATCCGCTCCGTAATCTCCTGCTGAAGCATCAGCACCATTTCACTGATGGGCAGATCATTTTCTAAAAGATTTATGACCACTGGCGTACTGATATTATAAGGCAGATTGGAAACAACTTTTATAGCGGCATGCCCGTGTTCCCTGAGCCAGTTATAGATCAAGGATGTTATGTACGGGTTCAGAGCGTGTTTTGTTTTTAAAATATCCGCATTCAGGGGAATGGTGTTATTATACAATCTAAGGATGTCAGACGACAGCTCAAACAACTTTCTATCTACCTCTATCGTAAACACCTGCCGGGATCTGGCAGCCAATAACCGTGTCAATCCACCCGTTCCCGTTCCAATCTCAAGGACGATATCGTCTTCCGTAAGATCCGCAATATCCGGGATGCACAACATGGCATTTTGGTCGGTAAGAAAATTCTGACCAAACCGCTTATTGGGGGTAATTCCCCTGCGGATAAATATTTGCTTCAGTACCGCAGGCGTGTGAGGAATAAAGCTTATTTCTTCGTGTGTCATAATCGCTTCGCGATAAGGGTAGCATGGACAAACAGTCCCTGTACGGCTTGAACAGGGACTGTTTGTCCATGCTCTAAAGAGTGGAAATTATAATTTTCGCTTTTTGAAACCAACAACTATTTTATAGCACTTCTTCATCTTCCGGTCGCCAGGCCGGTTCAACAATGCACAAAAATTTCAAATCGCTATGCCCTATATTTTTAATACATTGTATTGCATTGGGAGGGATATAAATAGCCTGGCCGGAATGAACTTCTACAGACTCATGGTCAATATACATGATTCCCTTGCCTTCCAGGATATAATATACCTCCGAGTATTTTAATTTATGCCGTGATGAAGTTTCGCCCTGCTTAACAACTGCATGCGCCAAACTGTAACGTAGGTTTATCTCCTCCTTATCGGGATGCAGAAGTTCACGGAGAATAGCATTATCCCCCGCAATAAATTCTTTGCAATTTTTTAAGTCCTTTATAAACATTTTTCTCTGCACTTCGATGTCTTTGCCGTCAATGACATTTTGACATTCTCACCGCCGTCTTTATAGCTTCCATCATGGAAAGCGGGCTGGCAATTCCCTTGCCTGCAATATCGTAAGCCGTGCCGTGGTCAGGAGACGTGCGAACAAATGGAATACCCAGGGTAATATTCACCCCTGTTTCAAAGGCATGAAGTTTCAGGGGAATTGCCCCCTGATCATGATAGATAGCCACAACCACATCGTAATCACCTTTTAATGCCTTATAGTATACCGTATCGGCTGAGACCGGGCCATCGCACCCTATGCCTCTTTTCTTAGCCTTTTCAATTGCCGGGATAATAATCTCTCTTTCCTCAACCCCAAAAATGCCTCCCTCACCCGCGTGCGGATTGAGGCCACACACAGCGATCCGCGGTTTCCTTATACCAAGGTACTGCTTCAGATGATTGCAGGTGATGACTATTGTCCCCAAAATACTTTCTACTGTAATTGATTGCGGCACATCCTTGATGGCAATATGCGTCGTTGCAAAGGCAACCCTGATCTTTCCACCCACCATCAGCATAACAACACGCTCAGAGCCAGAAAAAATCCGGAGCATCTCTGTATGTCCCGGATAGCCATACCCTCCGAGATGAATGGCCTCCTTGCAAATCGGTGCAGTAACGAGGGCATCGATGTGCCCGCTCATGGCAAGATTAATCCCTCTGATCACGCATTGAACGGATAATTCCCCCCCTTCCGCGGTTGCCTTCTTCCGCTTTATGAATTCTGACTTTAAATTGCCAATAGGCAACAGAGAAATGGGTAATTTTGAATCCTTTGTTTCTGAAATATGGGAAATTATTCGATACCTTAAAGGCATTTTTAAAGCCCTGGTCACTTGATCAAAAACACCTTCGCTAGCAATAATGACATAATTGGCCATCTTCCTGATGACCGGCGATTTTAACGACTTTACGATGATCTCCGGACCAATCCCGCATGGATCACCCATCGTTATTCCAATCAGTAATTTAGATTTTTTATTTTTTTTCATCTTATTTTTTGGGAACCACGCTGGCAATTGACTGCAGCCAGCGAACCTGTAAAAAACAGCGGGCATCAAACATTTTTATTGTATACTGACATTTTTAATATCAGGGCAAGCGGCATCCCCTTTCCATACGATATGCGCAATAGCGTTCTTGCCTTTTTTTTTAACGGAGTACATTAAATCGTCAGCCAGTTTAAGCGCCTGGTTAACCTCATTCGGAGCAACCTCGTAAGTTACTACACCCACGCTGAAGGTGACTGGCAGTTCCGTTTGGCCCATTTTATCATGCATACATGCCACTATTTTTCTTACCACATTGACCGCATCATGCAATCCCGTTTCGAGAAACATGATTGCAAACTCATCACCACCTAACCTGGCTGCGATATCAGTCTCCCTCTTGTTTTCCTTAATGATTAATACTATTTTTTGAAGGATAGCGTCACCCAGCATATGCCCGTACCTGTCATTAACCATCTTAAAATTATCGATATCGATATATGCGATAGTAAAAGGATGATTGTACCTGCGTAATCTCTGGATCTCCTTTTCTACCAATTCGTAGAATGTGCGGCAATTGAAGGCGCCAGTCAACGGGTCGGTATTCGCACGCTCTTCTTCTTTCCTAAGTTTGTGACGCAGTTCAGAAAGTAAATATGCTATAATCAGAAACGTGCCTAATCTCACAAACATATTCCAGTAAGGTATAGCAATATGAGAAAATTGGTGGCCCGACGTCCTCTCAGCAATAAGCCATATCAAAGCTGCTATGGCCGATATTGTTATACAAATACGCTGTGTACTATACCATGCGGCAATTGCTATGGGCACTATGTAAAATAATGAAAACGAAATTTCCGTACCGGTTACATAGTCTGCAACGCCAATGAATGTCACAGAAACAAGGCATATGAGAAATATTATCCGTTGAGACTGACCTTCTAATAATCTAAGAATCATTATTTTCCACAACAACTTCTTTCTGCCGATTTATACTATAGTCAACGACAAAAAAATTGTCATTCCTGCGAAAGCAGGAATCCGGTATTTTGCGCTAATTTCCAGATTTCCACTCGCATGGGAATGACATAGCGACATTATTGTATCTATTTATTTATGACGTTCACAATAGCAAATCAAACCATATATTGAAACAGCATGTTATCGTGAACGCAAAAAAATTGTCATTGCGAGCGAAGCGAAGCAATCCGGGCGCTGGAGATTACTTCGGGCTGTCGCCCTCGCAATGACACTTGCATGTATACTTATTTGTCATGTTTACTCCAGGATGCCCTTTATCCCATTCCACAGGGACAAATAATCTCTATTCATACCATACAGGGGCATGGACAAGTCCATGCCTTTCTTCCTTGCCCATGCCTGAATTACAGAAATCCTTGTTCCATCAATTGCTCCCGTGTGATACCGCCCTTTTTTTCCTGCAGGTTTGATAAGAGTCTTTTGATCCACTTCCCCATCATATCAATCTCAATATTTACCGGATCCCCAGCCTTTTTGAATCCCAGGGTCGTTGCGGCTAAGGTGTAGGAAATCACTGCCACAGAAAAAATGCTGTCTGAAAGGTCGACGATTGTGAGACTGATACCGTCTATGGCAACGGAGCCCTTTTCGATCATCATATCGGTAAATCTTTTTTCAGCGGAAAAGGACATGGTACATTGACCGGCAGATTGTCTCTTCTCTTTTATAATGCCTGTACCATCCACATGGCCTGTAACAAAGTGCCCTCCTAACCTGTCACCCATGCGTAACGCCCTTTCAATATTGACATTTTCAGCATAACGCAGATTCCCCAGCGTGGTTTTTTTCAGAGTTTCACCGGAGACATCGAAACTGACAATTCTGCCTGAAATCTCTTTTACCGTGAGACACACCCCGTTAACGGCAATACTTTCTCCCAACACAAGGTCGTCGTAAAGATCAGAAAAATTTAAAAACAGTTCTCCCCCCCCTGCCTTTAAAGACAAGTTTTTTACTGATGCTAAGTTTTCAATAATACCGGTAAACATAAATAAAAAATTGGGATTTTAGATTTCAGATTTACGTATCTTCCCAAGTATGGTCTTGCCCGCCGTTACTTTATCACCAACCTTAACTAATACCTCAAAAGGGACTGAGTCGGGAACAAAGACCTCTACGCGTGAGCCAAACTTGATCATGCCGAATCGCTGTCCCTGCTCAAAAACGTCTCCAATCCTGCAGGCGCACACGATGCGTCTTGCAATCCTGCCTGCAATCTGTTTTATAGCGATTTTTGTGTGACTCCCCATGAGGAGCAAACCCATTAGTGTGCTTTCGTTGCTGCTGAAGCACTCATCGTCTCTGGCATCCAGGAATTTACCCTTTGTGTGTTTTATGAACTCAACGCGGCCATGTACAGGCACACGATTCACATGCACATTCATAACCGACATAAAAATACTGATCTTCGTCGTATTACATTTCAGGTAATTATCCTCAAATATGGGTACAATATGCGATACTGTTCCATCTGCAGGGGCAAGAATGAGATCGTCGCCTTGCGGGGTATCCCTGTCCGGATCGCGGAAAAAATTCAGCAAGAAGGCTAAAATAAATAACGGAACAGGGAGAATCCATGGAAAAAATGCAACGGATACTCCAATTCCAACAACACAGGGAATGCCAAAGATTATTAATTCTTTGAATCCATATTTTGTCAGTGAAATGCGCATTTATTGTTACTCCCTTTTGTTTTTCTTACGTACAATACCTATAGGTGAATCTCTTCCAGGATATCCGGCACATAAGCATCGAATTGCAGTCTGTCCTGAATAGCTTTTGCAAAGTCTAAAGCAGCATTTTCCTCACCATGAGTTACAAAGACGCGCCGCGGCCTCTTTTTAAACCTGCCGAGCCAGTCCAGAAGCTCATCCCGGTCCGCATGAGCCGACAGACCGCCAATCGTGTAAATTGAAGCGTTTACGGCAATTTCTTCATCAAAAACCCTTACCATTTTAGCACCCTCAACAATCCTGCGGCCTAGTGTACCTGCTGCCTGAAACCCCACAAAGATGATACTGCATTCCGGGCGCCACAGATTGTGTTTCAGATGATACCGGATACGGCCTGCCTCGCACATTCCGCTGGCTGAAATAATAATTGCGTTGCTCTTAATCCTGTTTATCTCCATTGAATCATCCACTGACTCCGTAAATTTTAACGTAAGAGTACCCTTCAGAAAGTTCCCTTTTTTCATAAGTGCCAACGTCTCCTCATCGAGGCATTCAGGATGTCTTATTGTTATCCGTGTAGCTTGCAGGGCCATAGGGCTGTCCACGAAGACCTGAACATGGTTCAATTTCCCCTCTCTGGACAATTGATTCAAGAGATAAAGGATCTCCTGTGTCCTCCCTACCGCAAAAGCAGGAATAACAACATTCCCCCCCCTTCCTATGGATTCAGTAACCACCCGGGTAAACTCGTCAACGGTTTCCCTTACCCCTTTGTGTTTCCGGTTACCATACGTTGATTCTATAAAAATATAGTCTGCTTCATCAATGAATTCAGGATCTTTCACCAGGGGTAACTTCTTTTGGCCGAGATCACCGGAGAATACCAGTTTCTTTTCCCTGGTATCGTCATGTACCCATAACTCTACCATTGCAGAGCCGAGGATATGACCCGCATCACGGAATCTCACTTTAACCCCGTTACCTAGCTCTCTTGTTTCTTCGTAGGCAATCCCCTGAAAATAGGCAATGCTATCGGCAGCTTCCTGAATGGTATACAACGGTTTTAAAGGAGGTTTTCCAGCCCTCATTCGTCTCTTATTATCCCATTCGGTGTCACGCTCATGTATGTGAGCAGAATCCAGTAACATAACGCCGCACAAATCAACCGTGGCGGGCGTTGCAAGGATCTTGCCCCTAAAACCGTCCTTTACCAGTTTTGGAATAAGACCCGAATGATCGAGATGAGCATGGGTCAACAGGACATAATGAATTTCCGATGGTATGAACGGAAACGGGTTAACATTTCTCTCTTCGTGATCCCTGGTTCCTTGAAAGGTACCACAATCGATCAGGAGGTTAACATCATTTGTCCGGATACCATAACAGGAACCGGTAACCGTTTTTGCCGCACCAAAGAAGGTAATCTTCATGCTTATAATTTACAATGTAAAAAGCCATGAGTAAAGGAGAAAAGTATTTCGTTGTATTTCACGTCAAAATCTTGTAAATATTAAAAAACATAGCGCAAAACTTGCTCCTTCCTGAATTAACAAGTATTGATGTGCATGAAAAATCAAGGCCGTCAGGCAACAATCATTTTAGTCATTTGCAATACCTTCCTCTTTGCAATCAAGATCACTACGGGTATTATGTCAAACAGCCTGGCCGTTATTTCAGACGCCTTTAACTCTCTGACCGACATTATTTCTTCCGTAATTATCTTCTTCGCCGTAAAAACATCATCAAAACAGGCAGATGAGGGACACCCCTTCGGTCACCATCGGGCAGAACCCATAGCAGGTTTAATTGTGGCTATTTTTGCAGGTATTTTAGGATTTGAAATCCTGCATACCGCTATTTTTAAGCTCATGGAAACTCATGTCCACAGGATCGGTATCCCTGCAATGGTAACGCTCCTGGTATCTATTGTTATGAAGTTGATTATGTCCACCTACTTTAAAAAGGTAGGCCGCAGGATCAGGAGTCCTGCCTTACTGGCAAGCTCTGTCGACAGCAGAAATGATGTCTATATCTCATTTACTGCCCTTGTCGGAATTGGCTGTGGATTCTTCGGATATACGCAGATGGATGATATCGCAGCGATTCTTATCAGTTTTTGGATTATTTATTCAGGATATAAGATCGGGGTAGATAATATCGATTACCTCATGGGTAAACAACCGGAAAACAGCATCATGGAAGAAATTAAAGACAAGGCGTCTGGTGTTCCCGGTGTTGTAGGCATTCATGACGTTCGCGCTCATTATGTAGGAAATTACATTCACGTTGAAATTCACATATCCTTGGATCATACCTTAACGCTGACACAGGCGCACGATATCGGGAAAAATGTCCAGCGAGCGGTAGAATCCATAGAAAGCATTCATGAAGCATTTGTGCATATCGATCCGATTTAAAAAGTACGGCGTATAGTAAGCACAACAAATAAGCATACATGCATGGTTACTGCAAGGGCAACCGCCTGAAGCAATCTTCGACGCCTTGATTGCTTCGCGGAGTTTACACTGAATAACGCGAATGTGCTCGCATTGACAGCACCCTTTTTGCGTTTATCATAGGTTAGATAATGAGAAAGGAGGGTATCTCATCGCTGAGGATGAGATACCGCGATGGGCACAATATCCTTTTGAAGACGCTGTTTTGCCTGAATATATTTTTTACCAATAGTTGCAGCATCATCATAATCAACCTGTTGTAAACAATGCGGACATTCAACGTAGTTATCGTTTTGCCTTAAGCTGGGTAAAGCGCCGCTTTCTTCCGTGCGACTGGCCAGATCAGGGGACTGTTTAATAATTTGAAAATTGCTCGTAAATATTTTAAAATCCTTGTCGTTACCGCACCCGGGACATACAAAAAATGTTTTTGCTATCATGTATTCAACCTCCTTGAATAATAACAACTACAATCGAAATTTTACAAGCTAATAAACAAGATTATAAATCTTTTTGTTCCTCATAATTATGTTCTCCTATAAGCAAATCATTGGTAATGCCTGGTCTTTAAGAAATAAATATATATGTAACGACACAACAAACGTGTACCGGCTGGTGAACTCTTACGGAGATGCCCTGCCCGAGGTGACGATAGACGTCTATGACAAAAACATCCTCGTACAATATTTTAAGCCCTGCGATAAGGGGATAAAAAAAGGGATTTATCATGCCCTGAATGAAATCTTGGCGCCAGAAACCATTACCGAAAAGACGCGGCTAAAAAGGGAAGAGATCAAAACGCATCTGGTTTCCGGCCACACAATTCCTGAGAAATTTGTGGTGCGGGAAAACAACATACCATTCAATGTATCATTTTCAGAAGGCGGTGGAACAGGGTTGTTTTTAGATCAGCGGGACAATAGGAAGAAGGTGGGTGACATCGTCAAAGACAAGGAGGTGTTGAACTGCTTCTGCTATACCTCCTCTTTCTCCGTGTATGCAAGCCTCGGTGGCGCCGCAAGGACTACGAATGTAGACTTGTCGAAGAAGGCAATAGAATGGAGCAAAAGGAATTTTCTGCTGAACCAACTGGATACAAACCATCATGAGTTCATTGTGGGAGATGTATGGGATTGGACTAAAATATTTCAAAAAAAGGGACGGTCTTTTGATATAATCATCCTTGATCCCCCCAGTTTTTCTACCAGCAAAACAGCCGTATTTACCGTAGAAAGAGATTTCCCCCACTTACTTGGGCAGGGACTCAATCTCCTCCGCAAAGATGGCATTCTCTTCTTCTCCACAAATCTGGCGAAAATGAGCTTCTCAAAATTTTTTCAATTATTACCGAAGATAAGAAACTTTACCCCAAGGCCCTATAAAGTAATTGGGGTCTCATCACAGGGTTTAGACTTTCCCATCGATGGAATACATCTTACGGAACCCTATTTAAAGTTCATCATGCTGTCGTAGCTCATTCTTGAGCCTATTTAGTACCCCCTTTTGAACACATGTCCCACAATTACCATGCTCCCGTGCGGGGAGCGACTCCCATTTTACCGTGCAAAACCAACCGTGCCGCTTTTTTCTTACCCGGAACATGCCCAACCAGCATACATTCTGAACGAACCGCAGGAAAGGTCTTTTGTCCGTTTGATGATCCTCGCATGTGGACCACCATAAACGCCAGTTAATTTACTGTGTACGCGAAATTCATGGTGGAAATATAACGCTGATAAGGTTTTGCCGGTTTTCATGAATGCTCCTTTCTCTTGTCAGAGCCGTATACTTACTCATGACAACTTTTTAGAGTTCTATTTTATCTGAAAACCCTTATTTTTTGTAACTATTCAGCGAAACGGATGGTGAGAGAGAATATTTTCTCAGAATAGTTAGG
>NZ_MJUW02000083.1 GCF_001753675.2 Candidatus Brocadia sapporoensis
TCCCTTCGGGATTACAGAATCAATATTTTGTTCACTCATAGGGTTTGTGAGCGAATGTACGCTGAATAGTTACGAATATTTTCGATTAACGATTGAATACAATAAAAGTGGTTTTTACCCTATGCACAATTTTAATGGAGGTCTATATTGAAAATAAGAAACACGTTACCCTCGGCAGTTACTATGGGAAACATTACCTGCGGTTTTTTTTCAATTTTGTGCGCTTCTAACTATCAGTTTGAAATTGCTGCATGGTTGATTGTTGTCGCTATGGTATTGGATGCCTTTGATGGAAGACTGGCCCGCATGATGAAGTGCACAAGTGAGATAGGCGCCCAACTAGACTCCATGGCGGATTTGGTAACGTTTGGTATTGCCCCTGCCATGCTCCTGATTAAGGCATGCACAGATTTTTCCAGCGTCTTTTTGTGGGGAGTTGGTTCATTTTTCATGATATGCGCGGCCTTTCGTCTGGCAAGATTTAACATTCAAAAAAATGATAACACAACTATGTCAAGCCATTTTTACACAGGATTACCCACTACACTTTCCGGGGGAACCATTGCGCAACTGGTCATTCTGGATCACTTCATTCAAGTAAAATTTGGTATTGACGTCGTCGCCACACTTTTACCGTTTGTTACCTTTACGCTTGGGCTATTTATGGTAAGCAAAGTTCCGTTTTTCAACATTACCGGCAAAATCGGCCTTAAGCAAGGAGTTTGGCTTATGATGCTGGAATTTTCTGCGGCCATCTTGTTCTTTGTGCTTACCCCTGTGTTAACACTATCAACGGTACTCAGTTGTTATTTAATAATCTGTGCTATGTATGGAGTTGTAAAAAGCAGGCATCTGAAAAAAGAATACTCTACCACATAATATGCCTGAGCAGCTAATAAAGTCACTCGAATTCCGCTCTGCATTTTTTTATATCAGCAGGATAAATTGTGCTTCTTCGGACGGAAAAGGCGAGATCTGATTTGTCGCCTTTTTCCGATTCTGTTCGGTTAAATATACTATACTTCATGCAGAGACAGATCTGTTGGGCAGTTGCTGGTTATGCTTAATATCTTCGTACAGATTAGGAAATTCCCGCACAAAATGTGATACCATTTCAGACATCTTCCCTCTCTTTTCTTGCTTCATTTTTTCCTCCCTGTTTAAAGCCAATAGTCACACGCTTTTTCACGTTTTAACGAAATGAGGCATAGGCTAAACTTAAAACCCTTTCCTTCTTTCCACGGCAGTGCGCTGCACTGCCGAGAGCGAGCAACGACAGATTTCCATTACTATTAATAATCCCAATTTTCATGCCGTAATGGACTTCTGTTCAACTCCTCTTTGTAAAATCTCCATTTTGGTAAATAGTTGTCCATGTAGGCAATAAATCTTTCATTATGATGACGTTCTAACAGATGCACCATTTCATGCACGATTATATATTCAATACATTCTTTTGGTTTTTTCGCCAGTTCAAGATTTAACCAGATCCTTTTTGCCTCTCTGCTACAGGAGCCCCACTTCGTTTTCATCTTTTTTATGGCGTATTCAACGTCTTCCACCCTCATTTTTTTCATCCAATATTCAACGTATCCCGAAGCTATCTCCTTCAGTTTCCGGCGATACCATTCTTCCAAAACAATCCGCTTTTTTTCTATACTTGTGTGAGGCCTTACATACAATTCAACAGCGCTGTGCTTTAAAATAACTCTTGGAGCAGCGTTATGCTCAATAACTTTCATCAGACATCGTTTACCCATATAATAATGGCTTTCCCGTGTTAAACATTCCCTTGGCGCTTCCCGCTCCTGACGGAGCAACTTTTGCTGCTGTTTTTTTATCCAATTCAATTTTGATATGGCAAATACCCTGATAGTGTCCAGGTCCATGCGTAAGGGAGCGGAGATTCTTACCCTGCCTGCTGGCGGATAAACACTCAGATGAATATTTTTGATGTCCTTTTGAATTACATCAATGCGCATGTTGCTTAATTTGATTTGCTGCATATCAATACTCATGCTGCTCTTTTATGATCAGGAAAATACGTTCTACTTCATTGACATCTTTCAGAATATCATACAGCGTCTTTTTAATCTCTTTCTCCTTCGCATCATTTCCGCGCCAGTCCGCCTTCTTTACATATCTGACGGCTTCGTCCATGACAACGGCTAATTCCTCATCGTGATTGAGATTGTTGTATAATGCCCGCCTGGCATCACTTTTTTTTATGCTATCCGGCAAATTATCTCTTGCGGGATTATTTACCTTCTTTGCCAATGCAGCGATCTTCTTTAAATATGCTTCATAATTGATGGCGTTTGTCCTTCTCTCTTTAACAATCTCATGTAAAAGCTTTGACATATCTTCAAAGTAAGCAGGGTCTGTCAAGTGCTCCTGTATGATTTTCTTCCGCACGTTGTTTTCAATAGTTTCCGCCACTGCTTCTTTATTGCGCTTAATTCCCTCGGGCAAACTATTGATGGCATAGGCAATGCCGGAATTAACCAGCAAATCCAGCAACGACATATCCGCAAAAGGTGAAATTGTCCTGGGCTCTTCCGCCTGTAGGTAAGTGTCGATTAAATGCCGCATATCCGCTTCGTAGGTCTTCATATCGAGTGTTTCGCCGCTGGCATTCCTGATTTCCTCGCGAAGTTTCAGGTAGTAATCTACCTTCTTTTGAATATCTGCAATCTCTGCCTGGGTATAACCCGCTTCTTCCATCTCTGCCGCAATATTTGCATAAGCCCTTATCAAAGCCACCGTTTGTTTATAAAGAGACGTTCTCTTTACTTCACGAGCTTTCAGGTCTTCTTCGTTTTCCGGGTCACCACAGAAGTAGCGGATATAAGCCAGTGAGTCTTTTGGCGGCGCTACCGGTTCGCATAATAAGGCCATTTCTTCCAGGGCATTATCCAGCCGTTCTTTGCCTTTTTCCAGGCGGTCTTTTAATAGCACATCCACGTCCCCTTTCTCAAACGTATCATAATCCAGTTCCGATGTGTACACAGCAACGGCATTTTCAACCTTCCTGAACAGGTCTTTGTAATCTACGATGTAACCAAACTCCTTGTCATCGCTGTCCAGCCGGTTGACCCTGCAAATAGCCTGGAACAAACCATGATCCTGCATGCTTTTGTCGATGTAGAGATAGGTGCAGGGGGGTGCGTCAAAACCGGTAAGGAGTTTATCTACCACGATAAGCAGTTTCATATTCGACGGCTCTTTTATAAACTTTTCCTTCGCCTCGTCTTCGTATTTCTCGGTCGGCTTGTTTCCCAGCAACGATGTATAGATCTTATAGATATATTCCTTTTCCGTCTCCGTATTTGCACCGGTATCTTCCGCCGTTATATCCCTTGTTGATGGATTGCAGGAGGTAACAATGGCGCTTTTGCCTTTTAACTCGGTAGTTTGAAACAGTTCGAAGTACCGGCATGCTTCATAAATACTTGACGCCACCAGAATGGCATTTCCCATATCCGAGTTCAAACGCGGCTTTACATTGAAATCAAAAACGATATCACTTACAATCTTTTCCAGCCTGGAACGGGAACTCAGCACCTTCTGCATCGTGCCCCATTTCTTCTTGAGTTCAGATTTTTGAAAGTCGTTCAACCCACGGGTCTTGACTTCAAACCATTCATCTATCTTTTGAGGTGATGATATTTTCTGGTCAATATCACGGGCTTCATACACCAAATCCAGCACCACTTCATCTTCTACTGCCTCATTAAATTTATAGGTATGAATATATTTGCCAAATACCTCAAGGCTGGTTTGCTTATCCTGTTTTAAGAGAGGTGTTCCGGTAAAGCCAATAAAAACGGCATTCTTTAAAATTGCCTTCATTGCTTTGTGCAGCTTGCCCGATTGGGTACGGTGGCACTCATCCACAAAGATAAATAATTCACCAACGGTATGGGTTGGACTCCTTTTTAATTCTTCAATGAATGCATCAAAATTATCACCACCCCTCCTGCCAAATTTATGCACCAGCGAACACAGCAAACGGGGCCTGGCATGTCCTAACTGACTCATTAAATGCTTACCGCTTGCTGTCCGCACCATGCTCTCGCCAGCGTCGGTAAATATCCGTTTTATCTGTTTATCCAATTCATCACGGTCAGTAATAACCACTACACGTGCATGGGGATTATTTTCAAGAATCCATTTGGCAAGCCACACCATTACCAGACTTTTGCCGCTGCCCTGCGTATGCCAGATGATTCCACCCTCTCGTCTTTTCATATGTTCCTGTGCGGCCTTGACGCCAAAGTATTGATGCGGACGGCACAATTTTTTCATGCCGCCGTCAAAGAGGGTAAAGTCGTAGATGATTTCGAGAAATCGCTTCTTATCGCAAAGTTTAAGCAAGTATTTATCAAGGAGATTTTCTCCATTGCCTTCTTCCTTCCACTTCAGAAAATATTTTTCAGGTGTGCCTATAGTTCCGTAACGGAGTCCCTGAGTATCATTTCCGGCAAATACCCATTGGATGGTGGTAAAGAAGGAATGGATGAATTCTTTCTGCTGGTTGACGATATTCTGCCGGATACCGTCGCCCAGGGAAATCGTGCTTCGTTTCAGTTCCAGCACACCAAGCGCTATGCCGTTTACATAGAGCACAAGATCGGGGCGTTTCTCGTGATTACCCTGAATAGTGACCTCTTCGGCAATGGCAAATTCGTTTTCAAGCGGATGCTTCCAGTCAATAAGTTCTACGGTCTCATAGTTTTCTCCGGCTTCTGCCTTGACCTTTACGCCGTAACGGAGCAGTTGGTATACCTTTTTATTGGCGCTGTATAAACCATCGTTCAGGTTATTAGCCGCCTTGCCGAGTTCATATAAGGCCTTGCTGATAAGGGTATTATTATAGCGTTTTCTTTCGTGTAAATATTTGCGAAGGATGGATTCTTCAATATTGCTGTTGTGAGGACGATCTTCCCAATTGCCAAGATAGGTATAGTCCAGTTGGTTCTGAAATAACTGCACGACACGGTTCTGGGTGTCTCTTTCCCTTTGGCCGACGTTGTTCATACGAAATTCCGTCTATTCAAAAAGCTGTAAATACTTTTCAAAGACAAATATCCTGTTTCGTCTGTATCCGGTAATCTCTTTCAGGATACCGAGCCTGATAAAGTCCTCTATCAGGCGCAGAGCAGTAGAGGCATTTATTGTCAATTGTTTAGCAACATCCTGACTATCGGTTGTTGGCCTGCTATACAAATAATGCAGCAATCGCTGGGCTAATTTCGTTTTTTTCCCTAATGTCAGAATATCCCGATGCTCAATTTCCTGCCGCAACGCAATAATTGCCTTGAATGTCTCTATTGAGTTTTGGGCGGTTTGCCTGACTCCTTCCATGAAAAATTTAAGCCATTGTGTAAGATCGTTATGCGTCCGCACCCTGGTCAGGTTATCGTAATAAAGCCCCTTGTTCTTTTCGAAAAATGCGGACAGATACAACGTCGGTTTTGTCAAAAGCCCCCTACCAACAAGATAAAGGGTTATAAGCAGGCGTCCGATCCTGCCGTTGCCATCTAAAAAAGGATGTATGGTTTCAAACTGATAATGGGCAATGCCGATTCTGATTAAATGGGGAATCAGATGGGTCTCGTCATTGAGAAAAGTATCAAAATCAGTTATAAGATCGGGCAAGTCATTGTAATGCGGCGGAATAAAAACTGCATCTTTCAGGGAAGCGCCTCCAATCCAGTTCTGGCTGGCGCGGAATTCACCCGGCAGTTTATGCCTTCCCCGTACCCCATGAAGCAGGGTTGCGTGCGTATTTTTCAAGAGGCGGCTTGAAAGCGTCAAGCTGCTGAGGGCATCTATCGCCTCGTTCATTGCCCTGATGTAGTTCTGTACCTCTTCCCAGTCGTCCCTTTTTTCAGGATCGATATTTTCGGCCTTCTGCAATACCTCAGCGATGTTTGTCTGGGTGCCTTCTATGCGGCTGGATGTCGTAGCCTCTTTGCTGACATGCATGAGAATAAAAAAATCAATATCCGGAACCAGTTGAGAAAATGCATTCAATTCTCCAAGTTTGATATCTGCTTCACTTAAGAGATTGATCAGACTGATATCACTTATCTGCCAGCCGATATTGATGCGGGTTGGCAGAAAGCTCTTATACCGGTACTGTTGCTTATAGCTGCCCGCTTTAAAATTTTTTATATCCATCCCGGCGTACCCATTTTCTGCAAGTATACTTCAGCCTTGTTTGCACTTCGTTGGTTTTGTGCAAATATAACATTTCTTTTTTGCAGTTTCAACCTAAATCAGTCTCGTCCTCCCGCTGAGCAGTTCCTGCATCATGCCCTGCTTTATCATTCTGAACTTATCCAATTTCTTTTCCAGGGCTTCTATTTCGGCATCCATGTCGCTGAGGACTTGGGCAATGGCGGTTTGTTCTTTAAATTCCGGAATGCCAAATTCAAGCGTGGCAATTTCTCTACCACTGAGTGATGGAAGTGCTGTTGTGCTCACCAACTTCCCAAGTTGAATATTCAGGAAAAGATAGTAAATAAACTTGAAATCTGTGCAATCCTCATCCAAGACAAACCCCATCATGTTGTTATCAATACAGCTTTCTTGCAATAGAATCTTCTTTCTTTCAAGAAAAATTGCTGCACCAATCTTCGCAAAGATTATGCTGTGTCTTGGAAAAACGTTCACGCTAGCTTCTTTTCTAACGAACTCAGAAATCCAATTATTTGAATTAGCCATAAATGTTGTATTACCTTCATTGTTCATATCTGAGACCTTGAAAAATGGATAATCTCCTTCCACTTTCCCTTGATGCTTTATAGGAAATCCACTACCACCTCGAAATTTTCCTAAGTTCCCCAATTTCTTCACTTCCCACTTCCCGCTAAACCCTGGCAGGCGTTTTTTGCCGGTGAGGAGTTGTTGCATAGCCCCTTGTTTGATATTCCGTTTTTTGGCAATGAGTTTTTCCAGACTGCTGATGAGCGCATCAGCATCGCTTAATACAGTGGCAATGGCGTTTTGTTCGGCTTTGGTGGGAGGAATAAGAACATTAATAGCTTTGATTGATTTTCCATCAATATTTGGAAATGTTGAGCCAGTTGTTAATACCAAAATATTCTTGACAGCCGATTCTACTTGGAAAGTAATGAACGACGTGTCTACCCCAGATTTTGCTCGTATAGAAGCGATCCCTCGCCCAATGCAGTATTCATCGTCAGAGATATTTATCCTGCCTGTAGAGCTTCCTCTAACGCACAATAGCACATCACCTTTCTTGCAGAACTTAGTCGGCTGTGAAGTCCATTGAATCTTAATTGGATGCTTTGCAGTGAATTCCGTTGGTCCGTTGATCAGAGGTGCACCAATACAACAACGGTTATAAGAGGCGCCAATTGGTGACTGCCCCATTACTACTTCCGCTGCATCCCCGAGCCTTTTAACTTCCCAATCACTCGGAATAACCCCCACCTCAGACTGTTTATAACCTTTTTTCAATTGAGTATTGACCGTTGGCAGTTGGCAATTATCCCTTTTCAATCTTCCATTACTCATTACCGCCTCCCGCTGTTCTTTCAAGCTCGGCTTCAATCTCCTCGATGCTCGGCAGGCTGGATTTCAGATTTTCCGGCAATGATCGGGTTAGTTCATATTCGGATACGCCAATAGGTTTATGCATGTCCCGCAATGCATACTCGGCAAGAACCCTGTCTTTCGTTTGACACAAAATAAGACCGATGGTAGGCTGGTCGGCCGGGTGTTTGAGCATGTCATCAACTGCGGAGCAGTAAAAGTTCATCTTTCCCGCATATTCCGGCTTAAAATCACCTTTTTTCAGCTCAATCACGATAAAACAGCGCAGTTTAAGATGGTAAAACAAAAGGTCAATATAAAAATCCTTATCGCTGATGGTCAGATGATATTGTCTCCCGACAAAAGAGAATCCTGCGCCCAGTTCGAGCAGGAATTTTTCAAGATGTTTTATCAGTTCTGTTTCTATCTCGCTTTCATTAAAAGGTTCGGTTAGTGTCAGGAAGTCAAAAATATAGGGATCTTTTAAAGACTGCCGTGCGAGATCGGACTGCGGGTCAGGCAACGTAAGGCTGAAATTCGATACTGCTTTTCCTTGCCGCAGGTGTGCGCCGCTTTTAATCATCAGCCCCAGGGTATCCCTGCTCCATCCGTTTTGAATAATTTGCTTTACATACCAGAAACGGCAGGGTAGGTCTTTGACCCTTTCCATGAGCAGGATATTGTGACCCCAGGGGATTTGTGTAACAAGCCGCTGCACCGTTACCGAATGTTCATTTTCGGGTAATTGACCCACAGCTTGTGGCACTTTTAATGCGTCTTTATTTTTAGACTGCTGTAATTGTGCCACAGCCTGTGGCATTTTTGGCAATATGTTTGGATATTCACGATAAAAACGAAGCATTCGCTTGATGTTCCGTTCGGAGAATCCTTTCTCTTCCGGCAACTCATTTCGTATATCTCTGGCAAGACGCGGAATAACCGCGGTTCCCCACCCTTCACGGTCTTGCCGCTCCTGGATCATTCGCCCGATGTCCCAGTACATCAAAATCATCTCCGAGTTTGCGGAAAGAGTTGCTTTAACCTGCGCCTGACGAATGCGGGTTTTAATATCGCTTAATAAATTGCCGTAAAGCGCAAGGCTGGTTTTGTTGTTTTTTACTCCCATACATACCCCATCTTCTTCAGGTGCCCGTGCACCTTTTTCTCTAATGCATCTACTTCGGCAGTAATAGCCGGCAATGGAGTTTCATATCGCTCTGCCAATTCTTTAATACGTCCCGTAAGCCGCTGGCTGATCCGCTCCATCTCCGTCTTTACATCCCGTTCAAGCGTTGATATCCATTTATCGTCCACTATCAGGGTTTTTATTTCAGCTTCGGTAAGGGTTTTGTATTTTTCCAAGATCTTTTTCTCCAGGGCACCCTGCGCATCTCTAATCTTCTTGCCGGCTTCGGCCTCCTGCTCTGCCAGCTTTAAATATAGCTTTAATATCTTTAATTCCTCCTCATCCTCCGTTATCAATTGTCCATTATCCATTGTCAATTCTTTCACGCGTTTCTGTACGCTGGCCCTGGTAATCTTGTCCTTATCATTTTTTGCATCCGCCATTAGCCCTTCTTCACCGCCATGCTCTTCTTCCATCTCTTCCATTTGCCGGACAATTGCATCACGGCCAGATTCTAATTCTTCCATGGCCTTTTGCTCTGCCGCAAAATAGCGGGCAATGATAAGCCCTTTGGGTATGAGGCGGCCTTCCCATTGTTTTTTATCTCTTTCTGTTTCCTTCCCCGCTTCCCAACCATCGCTTACCAAAGCATACACGTCGTCCTGCATAGTCTCAGACCAATAAACCATGAGATGCTGGTAAACATCATATTTGTCGATCAGCTTTAAGCTGGAAAAGGCTTGCAATAAATCCTCTGATATTTCGTGTATCAGTTTTTTGGGTTTATCGTCAACGGCAATACCTTTCAGTTTTGGCATGTTCCTGGCTTTCCATCGGCTAAATACGGTGTCTACTTTTTTGCTATAAGCAGTAAACTCCTGGTGAGAAAAAATGGTGGACTTTATAGTATCATGGGCAATAAGCAGTTTGCTGTAATTAGACCTCTTGCCCGCTGTGAATAGAGTTTTCCTCATATTCGGATAAACTTCCCAATACGGGTGCAAGGCGTCAATATCGGTATTGGGTATATCACCCAGCAAATGCGCTTCGATATCCTGAATGTCCTCTTCTTCCTGGCTATCAATATAACGAGGGATATTGAGATTATACTCGTTGGACACAATCTCTGTTACCGGTACCATGCGGCTGTATTTTTCCATTTCCAGATGTTTGTTAAATACATCCACAATCTTATGGATATCCTGTTCCCGCAGGCGGTTTTTGTTGCCATCTTTCTCAAAACCCTTGCTGGCATCAATCATAAAAATACCTTTGCGGTGTTCAGCGCCATCCTTATCCAGCACAATAATGCAGGCAGGAATACCGGTGCCGTAAAACAGATTAGGAGGCAGGCCAATAATGCCTTTGATGTATCCCCTGCGAATGATATTTTTCCGTATTTCTCCTTCTACATTTCCCCGAAATAGCACCCCATGCGGAAGGATCACAGCGCCCTTGCCTTTGCTTTTTAAGGAATGGATGATGTGCAAAAGAAATGCATAATCTCCATTTTTCTTCGGGGGTATTCCATAATCTTTAAAACGATTATGGACATCTGATATGGTTCCATCATGAACGGCAAACCCACTACTCCATGCCTTGTATGAGAAAGGAGGATTGGCCACCACAAAGTCAAAGGTCTTGAGCCTGCCTCTTTCGTCCAGAAACAAAGGGCTGGAAAGGGTGTTCCCTTGTTTGATTTCTGCGGTCGGGTTGTTGTGCAGAATCATATTCATGCGGGCAAGGGCGGCGGTGGCCACGTCCATCTCCTGCCCGTAAATCGTCATACCCGATTCTGATTCATCAGCCACCTTGAGTAGCAGCGATGCGGAGCCGCATGTTGGATCGTACCCTGTTGATTGGCTCGTAATCTTTGAATTGAAAGTAATAATCTTTGCCATTACGCGGCTCACCTCGGCAGGGGTATAGAATTGTCCTTTGCTCTTCCCGCTCTCGGTGGCAAAATGCCGCATCAGGTATTCATAAGCATCGCCAAGGATATCATCACCCTCCGCCCTGTTTTTACTGAAATCGAGCGCCGGGTTTTCAAAAATGGCGATGAGGTTGGTGAGACGGTCAACCATCTCTTTGCCGCTGCCCAGTTTATCGGCGCTGTTGAAGTCGGCAACATCGATGGTGCCGGTAAGTTTGTTGGCTTCGGCAATTTTTCCGATGATCTTCTTGTTAATATCATCGCCAATGGTGGGTTTGCCTTTAAGGGCAACCATGTCCTTAAAGCTGGCGCCTTTGGGTACCGTAATGGATGCGTAGGGAACTTCGGCATATTTGTCGGAGATGTATTTGATGAACAGCAGTACCAGCACATAATCTTTGTACTGGGAGGCATCCATCCCGCCGCGCAGTTCATCGCAACTTGCCCAGATGGAGCTGTAGAGTTCAGATTTTTTGATAGCCATTATTTTTCCACGCTCATATCATAAGAAACACATTAGGAAAAAATTAACCCTTCAGAAAAAATAACATGGATACTTTGAGAAACACACTAAGGCTGGCTGAAGTATTGTAATATAACCAATTATCAGGGTACCATGATAACGACAAAATATGCGATTCAACAGGTTTGTAATATAGACATGAACTTTCATTTCCATAGCGACTGGTCAATTATCATAGCACTTTACAGGCGCAAATCAATACAAATTCATATAGCCATAAAGTCACAAAGGCACGGGAAACGGCTGGTAAGCAGCCTATAATTTTCTTGCAATACCTTGAAAAATAATTAAAATTTATCTATTCTGTAAATTTAGAGCAGAAAAAGCAGGGGGCGAAGCATTTATCCGTTTGTGCAGAACGTGTTTACTCCAATTACGCACTCCCCCCTGCACAGTGTGGCAGACATATAATAAGCGCAAAAGAGGTTGTCCTTGCAAACACATTCGCATTGCCCCGTGCAAGCTCCGTGAGGCAGTTCAGGCACAGGAGATCGCTTCTTGCCACCACCTTTCGCTATTATTTGTCTGTATGCTTATTTATTGCGTTTACTATAGTGATTATTGGGATTTTTCAAAAAACTACATTGTTACAGGAAATCTCATGAGAATATATCTAAATTCACGATAAGGAGATTTTGTTTGTCTGAAAAAACCGTGGCAGAACTTGAAAATTTAATCCTGGAAATTGAACATCAAATTGAAGATTTACAAAGCGCTCCCACAAATGGCCGTCTTGACAAGAGCACAGAGATACAGCATTTGAAGGAAAGACGGGATAGCCTTCAGATGAAACTCTGCTCAAAATTAACTCCCTACGACATTGTTAAAATCGCCCGACACCCCTTGCGCCCTCTCTCGGCAGATTATGTAAATATGATGCTTACTGATTTTATTGAACTGCACGGCGATAAACGTTTTGGAGACGATAAGGCGATGATCTGCGGGTTAGGAAGAATCGGGAAGGAAAGGGTCTTGTTTATTGGACAGCAGAAAGGCAAGAGCACCAAGGAGCGGATTGCCTGTAATTTTGGGATGCCGAATCCGGAAGGTTACAGAAAAGCATTACAAAAAATGAAACTTGCAGAGAAGTTCCACTTACCTATTGTCACCCTTATAGACACACCGGGAGCGAATCCTGATATTGGAGCTGAAGAACGGGGACAAGCCCAGGCAATTGCAGAGAATATTTATGAGATGTGCCGGTTGAAGACCCCGATTATCAACATTGTTATCGGAGAAGGCGGCAGTGGTGGTGCGCTAGGAATAGGAATCGGTGACAAATTTGCAATTTTGGAATATGCCTATTATTCTGTCATCTCACCTGAAGGCTGTGCTGCGATATTATGGAAAAATGCTGAAAATGCACCAATATCAGCAAAATCATTAAAACTCACGGCAAAAGATCTTTTAAACTTTGGTGTGGTTGACGAAATTATTTCAGAACCGCTGGGCGCAGCACACAAGAACCCCAAAACTATGGCAGACATTCTTAAAGCACAAATAAGTAAATATCTGGCGGAATTTAAGAATATTTCCATTGATGATCTCCTGGCAAATCGGTATGCGAGATACAGAAAAATTGGCAAGTATTTAGAAACATAACGTTATGCTTACCGTCATAAATGCGGGTGTCTTCAATAGTATTTATTGTCCTGCACGTAACCCGCTTTACCTTGATTCCTGAACCACGAAATCATCAAAAAATGTATATGAGTCGGACTTTGTCCAAAGCCCAACACTTCCGCAATCAAAGGTATTATCTGCCGCCTCTATCACTTTTGCATTATCGAAGAAACACTGCATCTTGTCCCCCTTATAAACTACTTTTAAAAGATGCCACTCATTCGATTTAACCTTCAGGTCTTTACCGCCAATCTGCCTGCGGTTTCCGTCAACCATTTTATATAATCTGACATTATTTTCCTTAGCATCCGCTCTGAGCACATAATAGTTCTTGCTGTCTTTATATCTAAAGACTAATCCGCCGGCCTGGCCTGTTTTCCCGCTGATAGCCCTGAACCTAACGAATACCATGGCGTCCTTATAAGATGACCCATCCAACACTAACAATGGAAACCGGTAATCGGTATCATCCAGTTTGGTTTGTACGACTACATTATCGGCAGTAGGGGCATGTTCGATCTTTTTAACTACCCAGCGCCCCGGCTCTCCCTTTCCCGTTAAGGCACTTTGAAAACCCTGGGGGAATTCGCCGTCTTTATCGTCATCGAAATAGTATTCCTTCCTTTCTCCCAGGATTTCAGAACCGATAATCTTTTGACCCTGCTGTGCATAGGTATAGTTTGAAATAAGTGAACCCATACAACAAATTACTGCGACAACAAAAAATTTCTTCATAAACCTACCCTCGTCTTTTTGAAAATCAGATAATAAAACCGATAAATAAAAGGAACGGATTGAAGGTTAACCTTTAATCCACATCCGGCATGTAAAATTTTTGCATCATGAGTTCGTATTCCGTGCTTGAAAATTTAACAAGCCGCCAGCGCAAAGAATATCAATCTCACGTGCGGTCAAAGCATGGTTTACCCCAATTTTTTTATTTTTTGTTAGATTACTTATAACCAGAGACACCCCTGATTTTAACTTGTTTTTTACATCTGGCAGTTCAATGTTATCCCCCTGATCAATGAAATTATAGTCATTTTCAATCTCAAAGGTTAGCGGCAGTATACCAAAATTTATCAGATTTGCCCGATGAATTCTGGCAAACGACTTGACAATGACTGCTTTTACCCCTAAATACATAGGCGCAAGGGCAGCATGCTCCCTGCTTGAACCTTGCCCATAGTTTACTCCCCCGATCAGGAAACCTCCGCCCTTTTCCTTTGCACGTCTCACAAACTCCTTATCCACCTTCTCAAATACGAATTCAGAAATTGCAGGGATATTCGACCTCAACGGTAAAACCTTTGCACCTGCAGGCATGATATGATCTGTGGTAATATTGTCTCCCACTTTTAAAAGAACATCTCCCTTCAAGGTATCAGGCATGGGTTCCTTTTTTGGCAGGGGTTTTACGTTTGGTCCCCGAATGATTGTTACTTCTTCTGGTTTTTCTGAAGGAGGAATAATCATGCGGTCATCAATAACAAAACTTTTCGGATATTTAATAATAATTGGTTCCCCAAATTCCCTTGGATCACTAATAACACCGTTGACTGCCGATGCTATAGCCGTTTCAGGGCTAACGAGGTATACCTCTGCATCAGCCGTTCCGCTTCGTCCCTCAAAATTTCTGTTAAACGACCTTACAGAAACGCCTCCAGACGGCGGTGCTTGCCCCATCCCGATACAAGGCCCACAGGCCACCTCAATCAGGCGCGCACCTGCAGCAATCATGTCTGTTAATGCACCATTTTTCGCTATCATCTCCAGCACCTGCCTTGAACCCGGAGAAATAGTAAGACTCACATCCTGATGCACCTTCCGACCCTTTAACATCGCCGCAGCTACCATAAGATCATGATACGATGAGTTCGTACAACTTCCAATACAAACTTGCTGAACTTTTATCCCTTTAATTTCGCCCACCTTACAAACATTATCAGGACTGTGAGGCTTAGCAATCATTGGTTCTAAGGATGAAAGATCTATTTCAATTATCTCATCGTACTTTGCGCTGGCATCAGCCTTTAAAGGCGTCCATACCTTTTCCCTCCCCTGCATTTTCAAATACTTTTTTGTCTGGGTATCGCTGGGAAAGACTGATGTAAGTGCACCAAGTTCTGCCCCCATATTCGTAATCGTAGCACGTTCCGTCACGGTAAGGGTTTTCACCCCATCCCCTCCGTATTCAAATATTTTGCCGACCCCGCCTTTTACCGTTACTCTTCTTAATAATTCTAAAATTACGTCCTTTGCAGTTACCCAGGATTGCAACGTTCCGCTCAGTTTTACCAACACTATCTTTGGCATGGAAACATAAAATGGTCCACCGGCCATAGCGATAGCCACATCGAGTCCGCCTGCGCCAATAGCTATCATACCCAATCCACCGCATGTAGGGGTATGACTGTCTGAGCCCAGCAAGGTTTCTCCCGGTACGGCAAATCGTTCAAGATGCACCTGATGACAGATACCATTTCCGGGTTTAGAAAAATAAATGCCATATTTTTCTACTACGCTTTGAAGGAACAGATGATCATCAAAATTTTCAAACCCTGTCTGGAGCATATTATGATCAACGTAGCTTACCGACAGTTTTGTCTTTACCCTCGGTATCCCCATGGCTTCAAACTGGAGATACGCCATTGTTCCCGTGGCATCCTGTGTGAGAGTCTGATCTATTGAAATAGCAATCTCTTCACCACTTTGTAGTTTGCCGGACACAAGGTGCGAAGTTAATATTTTTTGTACTAGATTCTTTCCCATCATCACCCTTTCATTTATAACTTAAATACCAAATAGAGAGAATTTCTATATACAGGTTATGAAAAAGAAAAATATTCGGTTCAGATAAAAAAATCCCACCGTTTTTATACGGTGGGATTTATGGTAAACAATCTCAAAGTTATTTCAAGTCATTTGGCACTACTAATGAGCTGTCTTTAACTTCGCATATCCGTACCCTCCGAAAAGCAGTACATCAATTTCTTTTGGTAAAAATGTTTTACAAAAATTATGGGATTTATTTGGGCCATGGCATGATTGACATGTCACTAAATCCTTAGAAATCAAATTCTGATTACGCATTTCTAGGACTTTACCAAATACC
This sequence comes from Candidatus Brocadia sapporoensis, assembly GCF_001753675.2. GTDB lineage: Bacteria > Planctomycetota > Brocadiia > Brocadiales > Brocadiaceae > Brocadia > Brocadia sapporoensis. The sequence goes on from NZ_MJUW02000083.1 coordinate 15,887, forward strand.
GAACCCTTCCCGGTATTTAGCTGTGCGTGCTCAGGCCCGCCGATATGGCACTTTTCGCAGGCATTGTATGCCTTTGCTTCTGCAGCGGAGAATTTATGACTCGAATGACAGGCATCACAGCTTCCACCGATTCTGTCAAACTCATTACTCAAGCTTAACTTATGACAATCTTTACAACCCGGGATGTCCAACAATCTCGTACTAATCACTTCAAATTTACCGGGAACTGCCACAGGATGACCCTGAAGGTGCTTGCTTTCTCGAAAATCGAGAAACTGATTTTGGTGGCATTCTCCGCAGGTACTTGCAGAAACATACCCCCGTTTCCTTGCAATGTCCCGATGATCGTTTCCATGGCAATTAATGCACGTTATACCTTTTATGGCATGTACACCCTTTGTCCATTCCTTTACAACGTCAGGTGTAGCCATTTTATGACATGCCAGACAATCGGTTTCTCCGTATGTCCCGTACGGTTTAATCTTCTTGGCTGCATAGGCCCTGAACAGATCACCCGGCATATGCGGATGTACAACACCCAGGTGGCAATCGGTACACACTAGCTTTTCCAAGGACGTACCCTGAGAAATATTAACGCAGTGTTTATTACCCTTTAAAACATCCTCAATATGAGACTTGTCCTTTGTAAAACCTTGAGAATGGCAACGGATGCAGTTTCCATTTAGAATTTCAAGACTGTCTTCAGCGATCTCAATAAAAGAACCGTCCGAATAGGCCTGGAACGAGTGCATGAACGAATCATGCGTTCCATCGCTAAGCTTTGCATGGGCATATCCCTTGAGCCCAGGTCCCACATGACAGGCATGACAATTTTCGACATGTTCGTTGTGATGCTTTGACGCCTTAAATGAATCATAATGAACTTTCATTTCATGGCAACTGGCACAAAACTCACTCTTCTCTGAATAGTGGTAAACCTTGGTCACCGTAACAAAGAAAACTACCAATCCGATTATGGCAAAGAAGCCTATCAGTTTTTTTCTTCTCCGGACAAATTCCAACACATGCTTGCACCGCTCCATACATTCCTCCTAACGATCTTTTGAAAAGAGAGTCTTTGTTTTTTGCAATAAAATGTTTAAGGATAAATTACCTTAAAGTGTGTTTGTAATGACAAATAAAGTAGTAATAAAAAATTTGATGCAAAAGTTCGGGAATTCTACCACAAAGCTTGTTGTTGTTCAAGTCATTTTTTAATAACCAGTAATCATTCTTTTAAATCCACAAATAAAATCCCTGGGATTTATCCGGAACTAAGTGTTCTATAGTGATTGACAAACACACATTTTTCATGTAAAATTTTTTCACCTGAATCTTTTCAATACTACAAATTTTTAAAGAAGGAATTAAAATGAATATCCGTCATAAAAAATGCACAACGCTATGCTTTTCCCTTATGTTCTCTATACCAATTTTTTTAAGCGCTTTTTTTATGAAGGAAAATCTCGTTCAAGCACAACACGCCGGAGGTGGTATTATAGATACCAGCAAACAACCTGGTAAAGAACTGCAGAGTTATCACCAGTCATTTGCACCCTATGAAGGAACCGTACAAATACCATGGATCGATGAGAAACCGAGTCCCGTTTCTATCAAAATAACGGAAACGATCACGTATGAAATTCCCGTGGATGAAAAGAAGTTTAACGAAAAGAAATTGACCGTTGAAGACCTTGAACTGAATGAAGTAAAGAACAATTCCGAAATAAATTTTCATCAGGTAGATTGTCTTTTTTTCAAAATTATAAAACAGACACAGACCCGAGCAATAGAAAATCTCGTCTGCACGCGGGAGAGAGATGGCACACAGTATTGGCTGTCTGATGGGAAAAAGTATGTCGAATGGGGGTCTTGGTCAAACTGGAAGATTGAAAAAGAGACGATTGGCATTGAGACAGCAGAAAAGAAACCATAATTTTTTAAGTCATTTACCATTGAACAACATAAAAAGGGATGCTTTACCGTATCTCTTTTTTTATGTATCCCGCATATTTATTGAAAGTTAAAAGGAGGTCTTTGTTGTGAAATTTGTATATCCGATCATCCCATTTGTTATATTTACTATGCTGCCCTACAACTTACTTCTTGCTCAGGCTGTTAAAAAGGAGGCGCAAAGCCCATCATCCCAAAAGGAATCTCTGCCAAAAACGAAAGGAAATGTCACGAAAAACAAATTATGCCCGGAATGTAACAGAGTATACCCGGGAGATATAAATTTTTGCAGTATTGACGGCAAACAACTCGTAGATTTTTCCAGCGAAGACTTTATATGCCCAACCTGCAAGGAAAAGGCAAACCCCGGTGAGAAATTCTGCAAAAAAGACGGAACACCTCTCGTTCACATAACTTCCCCAGCAGGAGAAACAACTACGGGAAGTCCCGCCAGCGTCACACCTGAGGAACGAGCAAAAGAGGCAATGGCTCATTTTATGGAAGGAAACAGGCTTCGTGAAGAAGGAAAAGAGTTTGAGCGGGCATTGGAAGAATACAAAAAGGCCGAAATGTTAAATGCAGAAATTCCGGCACTCCAGTTTCATATGGGAGGAGTCTACTGGAAACTGGGAAATCAGAAAGAAGCCCTGGTACATCTTGATAAATGCAAAAAATTGCTAGAAGCACAATCTCCGGAAATAAAATCGGACGAGAGCTATCAAAAAACCATGCAGGATGTTACTCTATACATTAGCAAATTAGAAAAAGGGTTGAATCCTTCAGAGAAGAAACAGCGCGTTGAAGCTGCATTAGCAATCCGGGATGAAAAGATGAAAAAGGCTCTGAATGAAAATAGAGATAAATGGAATCAAATGGTGTTAGTTCCCGAAGGAAAATTTATCATGGGTACCGGGGAAGATGAATTTATTCCTGAGGAAACTCCACAACATGAAGTGTATTTGGATGCATATTACATTGATAAATATGAGGTCACGAACGCTCAATATTGGGAATTTTTGCAATATATAAAAAACACAGGAGACCACGGAAAATGCTATTCTGGTGAACCGAAGGGCAAAGACCATACCCCAGGCACCCCCCATACAGGATGGGACTATCCTTATTATGATTATCCTGACTATCCTGTGGCCAGAGTAGATTGGTATGATGCCTATGCTTATGCAGCATGGGCAGGTAAACGCTTGCCTACCGAGGCAGAATGGGAAAAAGCCGCCAGAGGAACTGATGGACGCAGGTTTCCATGGGGTAATGTATGGGAAACTACCAGATGCAATGTCGGCACAGATGCATCTTTATCTATAGGGAGTTTCGAAAGCGGCATAAGCATTTATGGGTGTTTGGATATGATAGGCAGCGTTTCGGAATGGTGTAATGACTGGTATCATCCTGAATACTACCATAACAGCCCAAGCGTAAATCCCAAAGGCCCGGAAATAAGCACGGGCTTGAGAATTATCAAGGGAGGGTCATTATTTGCTCCATATGCCTACAAAATGCGATGCGCTGTACGCATATTCGGTAAACCAGAAGACAGAAACAAGAGTATCGGCTTCCGATGTGCAAAAGATTATAAACCGGACACAAATAAAGTTATCAAAGAATCGGGAAAGCCGTAAGATGTAACTAAAAGCACACGTGAATAACCATTGTCCATTGTGTCCCGTTTACGTTTATTCTGCAGAGTTTGACCCTGCATAAAAAGGGGATCTGATCTCTTCTTTATAGACCCGTGCAAAGGCTGCTTTGGCATGTTGATAAGAATTATAGTCACTTTGAGCATTACTCAGGTCATCTTTCAATTCGTAGGCCTTGCAACGGTTTAAATAGGCATTTGCATAGTCGTGGTCTAGAACAATCACCCTGGTAAATTCTTCAATGGCCTCATCTACCATTTTCTTCTCTAAATAAATAAGCCCCAAATTATAGTGGGGCGCAATCATTTTAGAATTGATTTTTATTGCCTTCTTGTATTCCGCAATTGCATCATTTTTTTTATCCATCTTATTGTAAACATTTCCACAAAAATAATGAATCTTCTCAGGAGCCGATCCCAGAGGCAATGCTTTTTTCAATGACTCAATGGCATCAAAATAAAAGCCTTTTATAAAATAAACAAGCGACAAATTGACATATGCGTCTGCATAATTTGGGTTTATACTAATAACTTGTTTATACTCGGAAGCAGATTCTTCCAAACGCCCCGTTTGATAATAAACAATCCCCAGGTTAAAGTGCGCTTTATCATAGCTTTGTGATATTCCTATTGCCTTTTTGTACATCTCTTCCGCCTTGTCGTATGTGTTGAGGTCCTGATACAAGACTCCCAGATTAAAATATGCCTCCGTCTTTTTAGGATCAAGCCCAACCGCTATCTCATACTCTCTTTTTGCATCCATAAAGATGTTACATTTGTAATAAGATACTCCCAATCGAAAATGAGCATCGGCGTCATTCGGATTTTTTTGCACTTCTTTCAAACAAACTTTTATCTCATTCTCGGGCACTCCAATCTGCATACTAACCTCAGACAATTTTTGGTATGCATCTAAATAATCCGGTTTGAGTTGAGTGGCAGTAGTAAATGCCTCTATAGCCTTTTCCATCTCTCCTTTTTTGTAATAGGCGTTTCCCAGTTTGAAAAAAATCTCCGGCTGATTCTTATTTTTTTCAAGGAGTTTTTTATATTCATAGATAGCGTCACCCCATCGGCCATCGTCAAAACAATTATCACCAGCCAACGATGGTTCCTTTGCATATCCATAATGATGGAACAATACGATAAGAATAATCCCCGCAATTAATATTTGCTTTAACATGTTAATTTGATTTTAATTCCATTTCCCGATCTTTCTCCTGGCCTTTCAACACGGGCACTGATTGTAGGAACATCTCCTTGATCTCGTCTTGTTTATAAACTACGGCAGGGTCCTTTCCCGTCCTCCACTTCGTAATATATGAATACGAGATGAAATCACTATAGGCCCTGCTGTGATCCCCCTTCAATGAATAGATTTGAGCCCTGTTATAATAAGCATCTTCGTAAAGAGGATCGATCTTTTTGGTTACCTTATCATACCATTCGATGGCCTTGTCAAGGCGATCTGTCCTGTGGTAAATTACGCCAATATTATATGCCGCATTAACATATTTGGGGTTTTTTTCCAGTACTGCCATATTTTCTGTTAATGCATCATCATATCTCTTTTGCAATGCGAAGATAATTGCTCTTTGATATCGGGCGTCAAGATTGTCAGGGTCTATTTCCATTGCCTTGTTATACTGGGCGATGGCCTCCTCGAACTTCTTTTCTTTCAATTTAATCAAACCAAAAACTACATAGGCATTGGAATACTTGGGGTTAACCTCAAGGGTTTTGTTTAGTTCTTTTACAGCCTCATCTACCTTCCCCTGTTTATGAAGAGATACCGCAAGATTATAATACGCATTATCATAGTTTGGATCTATTTCAATGGCCTTTTTAAAAATATTTTCTGCATCTTCGTATAAACCCATATCCAAATACCCAACACCCAAATTGAACATAATATAGGGGTTGTTTTGGTCAAGTTCTAAAGCTTTTTTGTATTGCTCAATGGCATCTATATCCTTTTCCAATTTGTGATAGAAAACACCAAGCTCTACATACGTTAAAGGATTGTCAGGGTCATTTTCGATTGCCTTAAATCGTTTTTGAAATTCGTCATCCGGAGCTCCGATCTTTACAAAAGTTTCTGCTAATTTTTTGTGGGCATCAATATATTTGGGATTAATGTCAATCGCCTTTCTAAAATCAGTAGCCGCACCTTCCAGTTTTTCTTGCTCCAGATAAACATTTCCCCTGCCATAATATGCCTCAGCAAGATTTACATTTGCTTCGATAGCTTTTGTATATTCGGCCAACGCCTCATCCAATTTATTCTCTTTCGTCAGACCGTTGGCAAGTTCAAGATGGCGTTTCCCCTTCTCACAACCAAGAGGTAAACAAAAAATTGCCAGCAATATTGAAAAAATCGTGTATTTATACAAATTCATAACCATCTCCACTCAAGATTAATAAAAATATATTGACCAAAATTTTGGCTAACTAAGTATATTTAAAAATTCTTCAAATTCAACTTTATTGTATAAAAAAAAGAAGCTGTGCAAACGTCGCACAGCTTCTTTTTAGATTATAACTATTTATTGTACTACAAAGCTATTACAGATTAGTGATGACCGCCATGTTCCGGAGCTTTCATACCAAGTTCCTTTAACTTCCTGTTGATGTACTCAACTTCCTCAGCAGGAGCATGGTGTG
>NZ_MJUW02000009.1 GCF_001753675.2 Candidatus Brocadia sapporoensis
GTATAATGAAATCCGATAGATACGTCAAGTTATATTTTTTATTGACAGATTATGATAATATTGCTATAACCTGAGACTGTAACTATCTAATAACTGGTTCTCCCTTCGCTTCGCTCAGGGAGAACGCGGGGCTGAGCCGGTGCCCCATTCCTCCGCTACGCTACGGGAGAACCAGGGGCACGAAACCGACCGCTTCGCGGCGGCTCAGCCCCGCGTTATGCTAATATTGGCATATAAACAGATGGATAATAATGAAACTGCCTAATAATACTCTGATTGCGCATGAGAAACTGATACAATATCTATTAGTTCCAAGAAAGCGAAATGATAAATCACAATGGTTAGCAAAGGCAGGCTACACCCTCGAAAACTGGCAGTTACTGGAAAGTGATTTGCGTAATCAGATTTTATCACTCGATGTCGCGCTAATTGAAAATACACAATATGGTCAAATGTATGAAATCAGAGGAAAATTAATCGGACCGAATGGAAAAAGTCTGAGAGTATGCACAATTTGGATGACTGAAAATGAAACAGGAAACACAAAGTTCATTACTATGTATCCAGACAAAGGGGAGATATATAAATGACATATAAATTGTTTGAAGAAGTCGTTTTGTTAAAAGATATTCCTGAAAAAAGATTAAAGAGAGGGGACGTTGCCACTATTGTTGAGCATCACCCTGTTTCTAAGGGCGAAGACGGATATTCATTAGAAGTATTTAATGCTCTTGGAGACACAATAGCAGTGATAATTGTACCTGAGTCAGCAATTGAGCCCTTAACAGAAAACGAGATTTTTAGTATTCGTTCATTGGTGGCAGAGGGAAAGGAGTAGAAGTAACCGGGGTGCGCCTCAATTAAAAAAACTAACGAATTTTTCACCTGAATATCGTTGCAGCAGAATTAAGATTTAAGGAAAAAGAAAGCCTAATTATTGTTATGTTTAGAGGTCACCGATGAGCAGGGTACTCATTGATAACTCAACAATCTCTAGTGTTCAGAGGGCGCTGGGTAAGGCACCCCTGAAAGAGCCATCGTTGCTAGACATAGAGCACGTTAGTTTATCCAGATTCTGTGAGGCAGTTTTACTAAATGAGCAGATTGTTGTTCCAGATAACTACAAGAAGGAATTGACGCCTGCAAGAAAAGCGTTGCTTCACCACAAGGTTTTTCAATTCGAACCGTTGAATAAGAATGAAGATAATGAACTCATTGAAATATCTTCTTCCTTAATCGGCGTATGGACGGAAGCTTTTCGTTCAGGCTCAGATCGCTCTCTTTTTTCCGAGTACTTTTCCCAGGTTAACGCGTTCAGTGACTTCATCTGGGAACATTCTACGTCCGATTTCTTCTTAGTTTTCCGGGCCCATGGAATTGATAAAGAAAGTCCACTAATTGAGGCTGTACTTGCCAGTCCAGCTAACGAGGATTTAGGCCAGCAGTTTCACATTGTTGGGACCGATAACTCGGCGGTTTCATGGGACAAGCTTTCGAGGCATGTACAGCGCATGTTGTCGGTAATGGGCTGGCTTGGTAGCCAATATATTTGGCACCAAGTCTTTGCCGCCCAACATGACTGCGCTTACATCCCGCACCCGTTGAGAGATTTCTTTGCGTACGACTTTTTAAATAGGGCAAGTATAGGTGCGAAAAGTCAAAAAGATTTTGCAGAAGTGTTCACGGGAGGCATCGGCAAGTTCCGAGGAAAAGTGCGTGATGCGCTATCTGCCTTAGGGCAGGTGGATTCTGCTAGCACGATAAATTTACCGGGATTTCTTCCCTTGCTAATTCGGGAAAGTGTTAGTGGAAAAGATTTTCTCGATGTTTTATTCCAGCTCCGAGATGAAACTTCGACAACAGAATTGCGTGGCATGTTGTCACATATTCAGGAGTCAATTAAAAAAGGCGACTACAGGGGTCTTTCAAAACTCGGTCACGAAATCGACGTGGTCGGTAGAAATATTCTCTTGGAGAGAGGTATAGAAAAACGTTTCATTACCATTTCACCACCAACGGCAATCCTTGGGATTGATATTACTGGAGATGATACCGGCATAAAGCTACCTATTCCTTCTGTTCTATATAAGCAATATTTCTTAGGAAGGAGATATCGTGCATTTGTAAAAAGAATAATGGAGGAGTTGGCTATTCCAGCTCAGTATGGGGCGTTAAAAGACAAGTTGAATGGTTATGCTTGGATTAAAGAAGAAAAATTTCCCAAGTTCTATCTCAAGCAAGACCAATTCCCTTCCAAGTTTCACAAGAAATTTGGTAAGTCCTCGTTCTCATGAGCACACGGGACAAACATAACAAACCCATCAAGCCGACGCCAAAAAGCGGCGCGGCTTATGGGTAGCGTTAAGCATTAAATAATAAGAGGAGAAAAGAATGTTACTCCGCATTTTATTAATTTTTGTAGTCGCCGGAATCGTTACAGTTTTTACTTCAAAACTATCGAACATCGAGATAAAGGATATAGTGATCCTTTCCATAGTAGTGGCCCCACTATGCATATTGCAGAGAAGCCTTATGGAACTAAGAAGAGATACTATGAACACAGGATCAATCTTTTTCGGACAACATACTGGGCTATTCCAATGGTTTTATCGTTTGTCTGCAATAGCGTTGATTATTGGATTAATATTTTACGGTAAGGAAAATGGCATCTGGACAACGTTAATACTATTTTTTGTCAGTATGGTAGTGCAATCTGCATTTTATGTTTTTCTAAAACTATTTGTGGGAGGTGAAGTTTTCCTTTTACCAATACTGGTGGTTGGCCTAATACTTTTCTTTACCGTTGTTCTTTAAATCTAACAAAATAGAAGAAAGGTGAAAAGAAAGGCGAAGAAGAAAGGCGAAGGGTCACATCTTAAATATTAAGTAATTGTTTCTTCAGATTCGTTATCTTACCACGCAGTTTTTTATTCCGCAGTAGTTCGGCATTAATCTGGTTATATTTCATGGTAATCGCCGCACCTGATATACCACCGAAAAATATACCAAGCTCCTTACCTGATACCCCGCTCAGGTCTCGGGCAAGATACATTGCAATTGCCCGCACTTTGTTATTCTTACGCCCCTTGATTTTTGCTTGATCCTCGCTACACCTGAATTCATTACATACATACCGAATAATCGTTGTAATAGGTATCTTTGATTTTAATTTTTTAAGTTGGGGAATTTCTTTCTCGTCTTTCCTTGTGGAAAGAAATTTGTCTTTCACCC
>NZ_MJUW02000099.1 GCF_001753675.2 Candidatus Brocadia sapporoensis
TCCCTTCGGGATTACAGAATCAATATTTTGTTCACTCATAGGGTTTGTGAGCGAATGTACGCTGAATAGTTACAAATTTATTTTGTTAAACGCAATAGGTGTGTAACGGGTAAAAATCATTTTTTCAATAAAGGTCAAATTTTATGATACAAATTCTTTAAGACAATTTTTGAATTGTTCGTCACGAAATTGACGGTATTTGAAAGAGGTGAAGATTTATGTGTATTTTGCCAGGTGTCGTCATAACGGTTCCGCTGATCGAAATACAAGCTTTTGCCGATAATTTTCCGGTCGTTTCCGGCCGTAGGCCCGATGATAAAGAAATGCGTTCGGTTACTAAATCAAGTGCGAAACCTAACGCCAACAATGCCATATACAGAAACATTGGGTTTCGTTCCTCAGCCAAACTACTGTTGAATTCCATCGCTCAGACGCAACCCTAACACGCCAAGTACAATCAGTCCAATCGAAAGTATCTTTACAGCGCTTAACGGCTCTCGAAACCATAAAATACCCACCGTTGCAATGAGGGTCGTTCCCAGCCCTGACCATATTGCATAAGCAACGCTTATGTCAATCTTTTTGAGGGCAAAAGATAATAACGTCAGGCTGAATCCATAGAAGATAAAGAGCAGTACGGATGGTACTATCTTTGTGAAACCCTGGGATAATTTCAAGCACATCGTGCCTGAGACCTCTAAAAGTATGGATAAGATCAGAAATAACCAATACATGGAATGCCTCCTTTTCGTTTAACAAAATTTGTAAAATTCTGCAGGTCGGGCAGAAGGGGAGCGAAACCCAACGCTGGCAATGTCATTTATGGAAACGTTGGATTTTGTTCCTCAACCCAACCTCACGCGGATCTCAATATAATAATCTTCAGTATATGAGGTTGTTGATGATGCTGTGCACATATTAACCCGCACGAAGTGCGTCCACGATATTCATGCGCGAAGACCTGGCTGCGGGGAGGACACCACCGAGAAAGCCCATGATAAGGGAGAAAGCCAGGGACTTATAGATAATACCGAAGGTGAGAGAAAAGGTAAAGGCGAGTTCGGAAAAGGTCTGAAAGTTCATGGTAGAAATGGTAAGCAGTTGCAGAAATGATGCACAAAACAGCCCGGCGCAGCCCCCCAGAAAACCGAGGATGAGCGATTCCATGAGAAAAGCCCCCAAGATGTTTACTCTTTGAAACCCCAGGGCGCGCAGTGTTCCGATTTCATTCGTTCGGTTTGCTACTGCAGAATACATGGTAACCATGGCGCCAATAATCGCGCCCAGTGAAAAGATAATCGTGAGCGACAACCCCATGATTCGCAGGAATTTTGCCATCATTTTTGATTGCTCTTCATAGTAAATGATTTCCCGTTTTGCCTCCACCGTAAGCCTTGGGTCTCTTTCAATACGCGCTTTGAATTTTGTAAATGCCGAAGGATCGCTCAGTTGAAAGAGAACGGATGAATACACGGGACGCCGGAATGCCTGCATAAGCTGGTCGACATCACCCCATATCTCTGAACCGAAACCCGTATTCCCCGCATCAAATATCCCGACCACCATCCAGTCCCTCATGCCAAAACGGAGTGTTTCTCCCATGCCTCCTCCTTTAAACCTTTTTGCAATACTTTGACCTGCAATAATCTCGGACGAACCTGGCTTAGGCATATGCCCCTCGGCGAGTTGTACCTGCGGGCGCAAAGAGAGAGAGCTTTCGGAAATTCCTCTGATAACCACGTTTGATGGTTTATTGCTTCCCCGCTTCGGAAGGCTGATAAGCACTACCAGCTCTTTTGACAGTAACCTCTGGCCGTTTGTCCCGCAGGCAATCTCCGGCTGGGTTTCTATAACGGATGCCTGATGCCGGTCAATACCACTCTGCACTTCTGAGGTCGCTGCCTTGCGGACGACCAACACGTTATTATAGGAACCGGTATTCACGAGGGTCTTCCTCAACCCCTCGGCAAGCATTAAGATCGATGCAAAAACGAATACCACCAGGGCCATACCGGATGCTGTAAGTATGGTAGTGAGCCGGCGGGTCAGGAGGTTGCGGAAACTGTATAAAAAAGGAATCTTCATCTAGCCAATCCTCCTCAAGCCATCAGCGATACGGATTCTTATTGCTTGCCAGGTCGGGATAGTTGCTGCCACCACACCCACGAAAAAGGCAGCAACCATATCGAGACAGAGGGTTGCCATGGTGACATGAAACACCGGGAGGAAAGCTCCCATGGTATTGCCAAAGACTCTTGCTATTGGAAAAGTGCATAAAATACCGACGGCACAGCCAATCGTGGCGATAAACAGGGACTCTCCGAATATGAGCGCAGCAATATACCACCCTCCAAATCCCAGAGTTTTCAATATGGCATATTCCCCGATGCGCTCGCGGGCAGTCATCGCCATAGTGTTAGAGAGCACGATCATGATGATGATAATGACCACAAAGGAGACCACTTGTATGGCAACAACAATTGCCTCAGTCATGGAAACAAAACTCAACTGGAAGGCCTTTTCTGTCTCGGTCAGGGTCTCTGCGAGTGAATTTTTAAAGGTGGTATCGATAGCTATTGCCACCTCCTCAGCCAGATCAGGACGGGTTATGCCAATCAGATAAAAACCCGTTTGGTCTGCCCGCAGCGGCAAGATTTTTTTCAGGGTTTCGTTGAGGTAGTCCCAATGGAAAAAAAACTGGGTTTCATCGGTGCTTTTGTCTCTGCCCCGGTAGATCCCGCGCAGGACAAACTCCCAGTTACCCGGGAAAATCGTTCCTTTCAGGATTATGGTATCACCAAGTTCCCAGCCATATTTTGTTGCCAGTTTCTCTCCGGCAATTGCGGCCTTCCGATCTCGCAGAAAAGCAACTGACTGATCGGGCGGCAGCACGTATTCGGGATACAACTCCAGGTAACTTTTCGGTTCCACTGCGAAGTTAGCAAAAAAGTTTTTTTCATCGATATAAATACCGCCAAACCAGTTTCCGTACGATACGAACTGCACTCCGGATATCTGGCGCATCTTTTCCTTATACGAAATAGGGAGCGGAAAAACCAGCGATATGGAATTTCTGCTCACGAGGCGGTTCACCGAAGAGGCCTCGACTCCCGCATACCACGCACTCACCACAGTTCTCAGAAGCCCAAAGGCAAGGATAACGATGGCAATACCGAGGATGGTCAATGATGTCCGGAGGGTATGACGAAAGGTGTTTTTAAAGATGAGTCTGAGGAGATGCATTGAGAATGCCCTTTTCCAGGTGTCTTATGATACGGGCTTTTTCTGCCGCATGGGGGTCATGGGTGACCATGATAATGGTCTTGCCAAGATCGGCATTCAGGCGTACCATTAATTCCAGGATCTCTTTCGCCGAAACCCGGTCCAGGTCGCCGGTAGGCTCATCTGCTACAAGAATCGCCGGATCGGTTACAATAGCCCGGGCTATGGCCACGCGTTGCTGTTGTCCGCCGGAAAGCTGACTGGGATAATGACTCATTCGATCGGAAAGATTAACGATCCGGAGCGCTGCCTCCACATGTTCCCTCCGCTCTTTCCGGGAAAGGTAAGTTAGCAGCAGGGGTAACTCAACATTCTCAAAGGCGGTGAGTACCGGAATCAGGTTGTAAAACTGGAAGATAAAACCAACATTGGCGGCACGCCACTGGGCAAGTTCTGTTTCTGATAATACGGTAATATTGACATTTCCTACCGCAATAATGCCGCTATCAGGCTTGTCGATGCCGGCAATCAGGTTTAACAAGGTGCTCTTTCCGGAACCCGAAGGACCCATTAACGCCAGAAACTCGCCGTCCTCGATGTCAAAGGTAATATTTTCCAATACCGGTATCCTCTGGCCTGCTCTGTAATAAGATTTACTTAAATTTTTTATCTCAACAAGAGGCGCTTTCTGTTCCATTATCTTTCTATGGCCCTGATCTTTGAACCGTCTTTCAATTTATTTACCGGTTTAACGGCCACCTTGTCGCCTTGCTTTATTCCGCTAATGACTTCTATCATATCGCCGATCGTAGTTCCCAGATTAACGGAGGTTAGTACAACGCAGTTGTCTTTTACGAGAAAGACGAAATGCTTCCCGTTTCTGGTTACAATTGCATTTGGATTGATGACCGTCAGGGGTTTTTGCTCTTCCTTTTCGATTGGTCGGGAGAGAAAGGCAACCTTTGCACTCATTTCAGGCAGGATACGGCTGTCTTTTTCGAGAAAACGAACTTTGACCATCACGGTTGCCTTGCTCCGGTCTGCTGTCGGTACGATCATGTGCACCTCTCCGCGGAAGCGGGACTCAGGCAAGGCGTCGAGTTGTATCTCGCAGGGCTGAGCAACCTTTACCATTTCCAGATTTGATTCGGAAACATCGGCCTCCACCTGGAGCGAGTTCATATCGGCAATTGTGACAACCGCCGCTTTCGCATTGGCAGCCGCTCCAATGGGGGTAACGATATCGCCGATATCGGCATTTTTGGTTAAAACCACGGCGTCGAAGGGCGCCCGGATCAGGGTATATTCCAATGAAACTCTGGCTACCTGAAGCGCTGCAGTATCGGCTTTGATGAAAGCCTTTGCTCCGGCAACAGCAGCCTTTGCCTTCTGGTAGCGAGCCACGGCGGCATCGTATTCAGCAGGTGTTGCAATTCCCTTTGCCAGTAAATCTTTTGTGCGGCGGAAAGAAACCGTTGCATCGTAAAGTTCTGCCTTTGCCTGCTGAAGGTTGAAGCGCGCTACATTCAGTGCTGCAACCGCCTGATTCCGCAAAGCAAGGACATCCTCATTTTCGAGGCGCGCAACGATCTCGCCTTTTTTTATTTTGCTTCCTTCCTCAACGTTGAGTGCAACAATGCGTCCGGTGATTTTGGAAGCTACCGAGGCTTTGCGCTGGGCTACCACATAGCCACTGGCATTTAACAGGGTAAGGGTCTGAGACGGGTACGTTCTGACAACGCTGGCAACTTCAACATGGACAGCCGGTGTCAGGAAGCCGCAAAGGTAAAGGAATACCATGGCGGAAACAATGAACCCTATTACGGCAATGCGATAGTTCAGTTTTCGGCGCCGTACCGGGCGAATGCCCTTTACCGACTTATCAATTGTTAATTTGAGAAGATCTTCCTCTGACATCGATTTACTTAATGTCTCGTGTTACCCCCTCCAGCTCTTCCAGCGTTCCTTCGGCGATTTCTTCTTCCAGCTTCATGACTTCATGGAAGGCGATGCCTTCCCGCCAGAGGAAGAGGAAACCTATGATCGTAGAAGGGAGTATGCTGATAGCCCACAAGACAATGGCATAACTTTGGGCAGCCGTGGTTTCTATTCCAAAAATATGCAACGATTTTAGTACGGCGATATGAAAGACGCCAATATATCCGGGCGCCTGGGGCAGGGCAACTGCCAGCGCCAGACAAACAGCGACAAGGCATCCTCCAACGAAGGGGAGATGCATGTGAAAGGCAAACCCGAGGAGATATATTTCTGCTCCTCCAAGAACCCAGATGAAGAGAGAGAGGGTTAGTATCCATACCGCCTGTGTTTTGTCTTCCAGAATTTTCAGGCCGTAAACAAAGGATTCGTACAGTCTCAAAATCTTATCTCGAAGATTATGCGGAAAAAAGGTGCAGAGTTTTGAGAGTATTTCCTTGAAGAAATCGGGTTTAAGGACGACGAAGAAAAGCGAGGCAATGGTAAAGATACCGACCGCAGCAAACACCTCGGTCCATTTTTTCAGGGAAGGAATAATTGATTCATTGATAGCGCTTACCTGACGTGCAGAAATGTGCGCAAGGGTATCATGATGAGAAGCAGAGGGGTGTGGCAGCAGGATGATAACGACTACGGTAAATATAATGAGACCCAGCATATCAAAAATCCGCTCGACGATTACCGTGGCGAAGGATGTTGAAAATTTTATATCCTCTTTTTTCGTAAGGAGAAACGGTCTCAAAATTTCTCCTGCCCGGGCGGGAAATATGTTATTTGCCATAAAGCCGATGCAGGTAACCGACAACAAGTTCATCACGGAAGTTAATTTAATATGTGACAGTAATATGCGCCAACGGATTGCCCTCACCACATAAACGGCCAGAGTTAAGATAATCGTTGGGATGATAAACCAGTAGTTTGCATCTTGTAAGGCATTTTTCAGAAGCGTCCATTCAATGTTTCTGATAAATAACCAAGTACAAACAACGCTGATGATAATGCCGATAATCAACAGAAATTTATTTTTATTAAATTTCATGGTAATCTTTCATTCCATGGTAAACTGAATACTCAGGAAAGGTACGGTTTCAGGTATCTCCCCGTGTGACTCGTTTTTATGAGCGATATCTCTTCCGGTGTGCCGCAACCAACGATATATCCTCCCGCACTGCCAGCTTCAGGACCAAGGTCAATGACATAATCGGCTGATTTAATGACATCGAGGTTATGTTCTACTACGATTAAGGAATGCCCGGCTTGAATCAATCCCTGAAAACAAACGAGCAATTTCTGAACATCGTCCATATGCAATCCGATCGTTGGTTCATCAAAGATGAAAAGCATTGCGTCGGGATTTTCCTGGGCCATGTAAGTAGCAATCTTTAGTCGCTGAGCCTCTCCGCCTGACAAGGTCGTAGCCGGCTGTCCTAACCTTAAATAGCCTAATCCGGTATCCTGAAGAAATTTTAACCCCTTCGTGATACGGGGAGAATCATAGAAGAAAATGAAGGCTTCATTCACAGTCATTTCGAGGATCTCGTGGATATTTTTATTTTTATATTTTGTGTCGAGTACCTTTTTTATGAACCGTTTCCCGTCACATTTGTCGCACGTTACATAAATGTCTGCAAGAAACTGCATGTCAACCCTGATGGTGCCGGCGCCTTCGCAGTGTTCGCATCTTCCGCCTGCTACGTTGAAAGAAAAGGAGCTCGTGTTCAGATTTCGTATTTTTGCATCCCGAGACGATGCAAAAAGTTTCCGGATTTCATCAAATATTTTTACATACGTAATGGGGTTGGAACGAGGGGTGCGTCCTATGGGTGATTGATCAACAAGAATAACATCGTTAATAAATTGTGTTCCTTTAATGCCGTCATGTTTCCCTATAAACCCCGTAAATCCTTCCCGCTTTTTTTTGATCGCCCCATACAGGGTGTCCTGGATGAGGGTGCTTTTTCCTGATCCTGAAACTCCCGTTACACAAACCATCATATTCAGGGGAAAGGTGACATCGATATTCTTCAGGTTGTTTTGTGAGGCGCCCTTTAAAACAAGAGCCCTGTTGCCAACCATCCTCCGGCGAGATGGTGTTTTAATGGCCTTATTGCCTTTTAAATACTGGCCTGTGAGTGAACCATTATGGGCGGACAAATTTTTAAATGGGCCATGAAAAACAACCACGCCGCCATTTTCACCAGCGCCCGGACCAAGGTCAATAATCTCATCTGCCGCTTTGATAACCTCCCGGTCGTGCTCCACGACAACAACCGTATTTCCGATATCCCGCAATCGCTCCAGTATCTGGATTAACCGGTCGGTATCTCTTGAATGAAGACCAATGCTGGGTTCGTCCAGGATATAGAGGGTGTTTACCAGTGAAGAACCAAGAGACGTTGTAAGATTGACCCTTTGGGCTTCACCTCCGGAAAGCGTCCGGGTCATACGGTCAAGGTTAAGATACCCCAGGCCTACTTTAATCAGATAATCCAACCGCTTTTGTACTTCCTGCAACAGCATATGGGCGATTATTTTTTCATATTCCGTAAGCTGAAGCTCCCTGAAGAATTGACACGCCTCATCGATAGTCATGGCGCAAATGTCTGCTATATTTTTATGGTTTACGGTAACATTCAGCGCCTGTCCCTGTAAGCGTTTCCCGTTGCAAGCGGGACATAAGGTATATCCCCGGTATTTGCTTAAAAATACGCGAACATGCATTTTATATTTTCGCTGTTCTAGCCATGCAAAAAAATCGCGAATGCCACAGAATTCTTTTGTTCCTTCCCAAATCAAATGAATCTGCTCTTTTGTCAACTTGTGGAAGGGAGCATCCAGGGGGATATGATATTTGGAAGCCGCTTTCTCCAGCGCCTCATACAGGGATCTGTATGTGGGTGTATTCCAGGGGGCTATTGCCCCTTCACGTAGGGTTTTTTCCTTGTTCGGGATGACACTATCTATATCAATTTCAATCGTGTATCCAAAACCCTGGCATTTGGGGCAGGCGCCAATGGGATTGTTAAACGAAAATAACCCTGGAACAGGTTCCGGATATTCGAGGGCGCAATAACTACACAGAAATTGCTTGCTGTATTTAAGCTCAATCCAAGGCGAGCCCTGAATAGTCATTGGAATTCCCGGTACCGGGATACCTGAGTGCAGGGTGGGATTCTGGAGACTGAGAAAAATGCTTAAATGCCCCGAACCAAGACGATACGCGGTTTCCAGCGCATCTGTAAGACGCTCCTTAATTACGTCTTTCACCGTCAGGCGATCGATGATTCCATAAACAGATTTTGCATTTCTGATATCCCAGTCTGGTGTCGTGGCAGTGATATCAATAAGAGAATTATCCGCAAGAATCCTCACCAATCCCCGCTCTTTCAGGAGATCAACCTGGGATTGTCCAGACACCTTCTGGCTGACCGTAATCGGGAAAGCAACCTGAAACCGGGTGCCTTCCGGTAATGATAATATGGTTTCAACGATGTGAGAAATGCTGTCGATCTGAACGTGCCGCTTGCAGTTGGTGCAATATGTCTTGCCAATCCGTGCAAATAACAGTCTCAGGTAATCATTGATTTCCGTAGCGGTGCCAACGGTTGAGCGCCGGTTTTTAACCGGATTTTTCTGCTGGATGGCTATTGCCGGAGGAATCCCTTCTATGTGATCGATATCGGGCTTATCCATCCTTTCCAGGAATTGACGTGCGTAGGCAGAAAATGATTCCACATACCTTCTTTGCCCTTCAGCAAAGAGTGTGTCAAATGCAAGGCTGGATTTGCCGGAGCCACTCACACCGGTAATTACTACAAATTTTTTATGGGGGATTTCAATGTTGATATTTTTTAAATTATTTACCCGTATGCCACGGGCAATAATCGATTTTTTTATCATGATAAAAGCCTATATTCTGGTAAAGAGACTTGGCGACAGTTGGCTGCAGGCGGAACAAATGCCTTCAATCTCTGTGCGTATCGTGTGTGATCACTAACGTTGCAGGCGATCGAAGGTATGCTCCTGAAGCGTTTAACCGGCATCTTTTTTACGGGAAAGTTGAAGGATTTCGTGGCAGTGATAGCATCCTTTTAAAGACACCACCGTATCTTTCTCGTAACCATTACTGACAGTTTTCGCCTATTTCTTGCGATACACGTTCAGACCGATCTTTTCCTCACGATTGGGAATGGTAACGTTCCCTTCCGTTGATGCTACAATAATGTTTTTGCCTGAAGAAGAGGGGCCGAACTCTTTTGACAGATCTATCTTTATGTTGAGGATGTTTCCTTCTACAGAGAATTCTACATTTTTCATATACGAAACCTCGATTTCTTAAAAAAAGCTATAAACAGGATTACCATAAATTTATTTCACAACAGGAAAATACCTATGTTCCACGCCCGTTACCTTTTCGTGAAGATTGGGAAGAATTATAGCTAACTCGCCTGGTTCTTGTTGCCGGACATCTCCATGTGAGAAAGATCCGCTATCTTTTCGGAGTATAATTCATTAATCGTCTTAACCAGCAGTAACCTGTTATTGCGAACGGATTCGTCCTCAACGTTCACGTATACCTTATCAAAAAAACTATGGACAGTTCTGGCGAAGACTTCATAGTAAGCGCGGCAGGCTTCTTCATATCTTTTTTCAGTCACATGGTTTTGAACCGTGTCTTTATTCTTTTTATAAATATCCCACAACTTTCGTTCTTCCGGCTCTGTAAAGAGATGTTCCTCTACCGACCCGATGCTGGTTGCTTTTTTACCGATATTAAACGTCCTTTCAACGACAGTGACCAGATCAGGCCACCAGCACTCTTTTGAAACACAGGACAATGCCTGTAACCTTTGAGAAAAATCATGAATGTCATTAAATCCTGCACCGGTATTTAAAACAGCATTTATAAGATCGTGGCGATGTCCCCGTTCTATGTTTATCTGAAATAATCTGTCCCGAAAAAAATCTTTGATGCCTTGCATGTGTTTGTCCTGTGCTGCCTGATGATGATTACGTTCCGGTTTTTTCAGAAACAGAGGGAGCAGGGAAAAAGCCCTGGAGAGCACCTCCTGAATTTCCAGAGTAAATTCACATTCTTCTATAATGCGGATAATACCATAGGCATGGCGTCGCAGGGAGTAAGGATCCTGCGAACCAGTCGGCGTTAACTGTAAGGCAAAACAACTGCATATCGTATCAAACTTATCAGCCAAGCCCACCACAGCTCCAATCTTTGATGCAGGAATGGTATCGGTGGCAAAGCGGGGCATATAATGTTCTGCTATCGCCGTGGCGATAGCGGGTTCTTCCCCGTCCCATTTAGCATATTCCCGTCCCATAATTCCCTGTAACGACGGGAATTCGCCTACCATCTGGGTGAGGAGGTCTGCCTTACACAGGAGTGCAGCGCGTTTTATCCGTGCATCGGCTTCTATCGGCAACTGATTCAGTGCAATTAATCGGTGTGACAGATATTCGGAGAGATTGACAATCCTGTCCGTCCTGTCACGATAATTTCCCAGCTTTTCAAGGAACGCAAGATTCTTCAGGTCGTCCACCCGCTTTTCCAGCGGGAGCTTTCTGTCTTCTTTCCAGAAAAATCTGGCGTCAGAGAGTCGCGCTTTCAGTACGCGTTCGTTTCCCTGAACAGCCGTTTGGGCATTAATTTCGTCACGGTTGACAACCGCTATAAATTTATTAGAAAGGTTCCCATCCCTTTTTTTGATGGGGAAGTATCGCTGGTGTTCCTTCATGGCTGTTTCAATAACATCGCCTGGGATATCCAGAAACTCTTCGTCAAAGCTGCATTCAACGGCATGGGGATACTCCACCAGATTGGTTACTTCATCCAGCAATTCTTCGTCATCCATGCTGGCGCTATGGGATGCCATAAGGTGCGTTATCTTCGCCCTCAGTGTCTCACGACGCTCGGTCATATCGGCGACAACCTTTTCCTGCCTGAGTAATTGCATGTATAAGTCCCAGTCTGCCCGAGAAATTTCAATTCTTTTGCCGGATAAGAAAGGATGCCCAAAGGCAAATTTGTCAGCCTTAATCCCGTTGATTTCCATAGGAACAACCTTATCACCAAAGAGTGCGAGGATCGAACGTATGGGACGGGCAAAGAACAAATTACTCCCTTTCCATTTCATGGATTTGGGGAATGAAATACCCTTTATGATTTCCGCAAGAATTTCTGGTAAAATATGCAGCGTCTCCTGCCCCTCTGCCTGTTTGATCGCAAAACAATATTCGCCTTTGGTCGTCTTTTTTATCTGAAGGTTATGTATATCAACACCCTGAGACTTGGCAAAACCCAGGCCTGCTTTTGTAGGATTTCCAGTCTTATCAAAGGCGATTGATGCAGCCGGTCCCTGGACTTCTTCCGTGACACTTTCCTGCCTTTGCGGCAGACCCCTCACAAATAGGGTTAATCTTCTGGGTGTACCCGTGCAATAAAGGGACTGCACCTCTAAGCGGTGTTTTTTTGCACGTTCTGTAAACAGCGCCTTCATCTGGTTGAGCGCAGGAGTAATGTAACTGGCGGGAATCTCTTCCGTGCCAATTTCAAAAAGCAGATCCGTCATGTTAGAGTCGCACGATATGTTTCTTGTTAATGCCTTTCAGGGCATTGCGGGTATCGACAATCAGTTTTGAGTTGGACACGATAAAATTATAATCAAGATTACTGTGGTCTGTTACAATTACAGAACAATCAACCTTGGATAAGACCTCTTTAGAAAGGGGTCTTGACTTGATGCTTAGTTTCTGGTAATGAATCTCGGGAATATACGGATCTGTGTACGTTATTTTGGCGCCCTTCGATCGCAAGATATTCATAATTTCGAGGGCAGGCGATTCCCGAAGATCATCCACGTCCTTTTTGTATGCAACGCCCAGGATATGGATATTGGAGCCCTTTACGCTTTTTTCTGCATCGTTTAAGGCATCCGTAATCTTTTCCACAACAAATTCAGGCATAGAGCTATTTATTTGATCAGCTAAGGCGATAAATCGCAATTCAAACCCGTTCTTTTTGGCAACCCAGGAGAGATACAGCGGGTCGATGGGGATACAATGTCCCCCCAGGCCAGGCCCAGGATAAAACGACATAAAACCAAAGGGCTTTGTCCTCGCGGCATCGATGACTTCCCATACATCGATACCAAGCCTTTCCGACATGATGGCAATTTCGTTAACCAGTGCAATGTTGACATTCCGGAAGGTATTTTCAAGGAGTTTTACCATCTCTGCCACCTTCGGAGACGAAACGGGTATGATCGCCTCAATAATATGGCCGTATAAACAACTCGCCAATTCCGTACATTGCTGGGTAACACCCCCAATCACCTTGGGAATGTTTTTTACGGAATACCGCTTGTTTCCAGGATCGATACGTTCCGGAGAAAAGGCAAGATAGAAGTCTTTACCAACCTCGAGATCCCCTTCTTCTAACATAGGCAATATCAGTTCCTCGGTTGTGCCCGGATACGTGGTGCTTTCTAAAACAAAGAGTTGGTCCTTGCGCATGTAGTTCTTCACTTCCCGACCCACATTGATAATATATGACATGTCCGGGTCTTTCGTCTTTGTCAATGGTGTTGGAACACAGATACTCATGGCATCGAGAGTCGATAAGGAGCTGACTTCATTGGTTACACTCAAGAGACCTTTTTCAATGAATTGAGCAATATCTTCACTTTTTACATCAATTACATACGAGATACCTTTATTAAGAGACTCGACACGCTCTTTGCTCTTATCGATTCCTGTTACACAATACCCGCTTCGGACAAATTCAAGCGCAAGGGGCAGTCCAACATAACCAAGTCCGATGACGCCTATTTTGGCCTTCTTGGTTTTAATTTTTTCCAGTAATTCACCCATATATTTATATGCCTGCAAACGGTATTGTTAAAAAAGAAATGATAGAAACATTTCAACAGATATTAATCAGTTGAGCATTTTATTGCAATAAAAAAATGCAGGATAACCACTTATACTCCTTGACATTATCTCGTTACTTACGTAAAATCCGTAAAAATATCCCTTCAGGTAATGATTACTCATAAAAGTTCCTGCGATCGGAAATCGGAAAAATGTTGGAAACCAGCGGATAATATTACAAAAATGCCCAGAAAATATATATCCAGTCTAAAAACCGGCGAGGTGATAGAAGAAGTATTTCTTGTACTGAAAAAGGAAGTCAAGGAAACAAGGGAAAAAAAGCCGTACCTCAACCTTCAACTGGCCGACAAATCCGGTTCTATCGAAGCACGGAAATGGGATGCAACACCCCAGCTTTGTGACAGCTTCAATAAGGATGCGTTCATAAAGATAAAAGGCGTAGTTGAGACCTTCAACAATACCCTGCAAATCCGAATTACCGAAATTTGTCCCATCTCAGAAGCGCAAGTACAGATGGGTGAATTCATACCTGCCACGGAAAAAGATGTTTCTGTAATGATGAACGAACTCAAACAGATTGTCAAAACGATTCAAGACCCCTATCTTTCAAAACTCTTAAACGCATTTTTTTCTGATGAATCTTTTTGTAAAGTATTTTCTACCGCACCAGCCGCTACGCAATATCACCATGCCTATTTAGGTGGATTATTGGAGCATATCCTTTCCGTTGCCAAACTGGCAATTAGTTTTTCAAATCAATATCCAACAATAAAAAAAGATCTGTTACTTACGGGCGTCATCTTTCACGATATCGGGAAAACTCGGGAACTGTCCTACGAACGCAGTTTTCAATATACCGATGAAGGACAACTTACCGGACACCTCATCTCGGGTGTCCTTATGGTCTATGAAAAGGCTCAAAAAATAGATGGGTTTCCGCCGGATTTACTCAATGTCCTTTTCCATCTCATTTTAAGCCACCACGGTGAGTACGAGTGGGGTTCTCCGGTAAAACCCGGTACGCCCGAGGCTATTGCCCTGCACCACCTGGATAATCTGGATGCAAAGGTGCATGCGGCAACAAAGGCAATAACCGAGCATAAAGATACCGCCAGCTCGTGGACGGAATATGTAAGGATGTTTGAACGGAGATTGTATAAAAAATAGGATATAGCAGAGAGACTCACCCCTTGCTATACCCTATCTGCCCGTTGGGTATAAAAGGCAACATCCTGGTATTTCGTAAGGTAGAACAGTCGCCATTTTTAAAAACGAAACCGGTACAAAGTTTTTTTCGCTGAATAGTTACAAATTACCATGATCAACCCTATAGAAACCCTCAGATTCATTCGTAGCAAACAATACAGCCCCATGACAGCCGCTGAATTGGCAGAGCATTTTGGCGTCAGTGATGCAGAATACCGCCAATTCTGTAACCTTTTGCAGGAGTTGGAATTTTCCGGTGAGATCGTAAAGATCAAGCAAAAACAGTACGCTGACCCGGAAAAGGTGCACTTGCTGGTGGGCACCATGGAATGCAATCCGCGGGGATTTGGCTTTGTTATCCCGGTCAAAGAAGGCGGAGGCGAAGATATTTATGTCAACGGAGAAGACATGGGTTCCGCTATGCATGGAGATCTCGTGGTGGTGCGGCTACCCACATCTGTTCAGATTCCAAAAAAATGGAAGGAAAGAGGACGAAGTCCAACAGGACAAATTGTTAACGTTTTAAAACGTGTGAATGAATTCGTCGTGGGCACCTTCGCAAAAGCAAAACGATTACGCTTCGTTGCCCCCGACAACCCCAGATTGTTCAGGGACATCTACGTTGCAGAAGAAGTTTCAAAGGGCGCACAACCCGGCGATAAGGTGGTCGTTCGAATCACCGTATGGCCATCCAGACATCTCAACCCGGAAGGGGAGGTCACAGAAGTCTTGGGAAAAGATGGAGACCCCAGGGTAGACCTCCGTTCGATTATCTATCAATTTAAACTTCCTCACACCTTTGGCCAAAGAGCGATAAAAGAGACAAAACAGGTGCCGCAGACGGTTTCTGAAAAAGAAACCCTGGGCAGGCTCGACCTGCGCGACAAACTCATCATTACCATTGATCCCGAAGATGCCAAAGATTTTGATGATGCGGTATCCCTCGAAAAGGATAAAAATGGAGATTGGTATCTTGGCGTACACATAGCAGATGTTTCATACTATGTAAAGCCTGATACAGCAATTGATAAAGAGTCACGGTATCGGGGTACCAGCGTCTACTTACCCGGTGAGGTTATTCCTATGCTGCCGGAAATGTTATCAAACAATATCTGCAGCCTGAGAGAAGGCGAAGATCGGCTCACCAAAAGTATTTTTATGACAATGGATCATAAAGGGTCTCTTGTCAAAACGGAGATCAGATATTCTGTTATTAACGTTACCAAACGGTTGACATACAAACAAGCTACCGCCATCCTCAATAATGAAATCGATAAAGATATACCTGATAAAGCGGTAGGCATGCTACGAAACATGGCACATCTTGCCGAATTGCTTTTTAAAAACCGGCTGGAGCGAGGCGCCCTGGAACTGGACCTCCCCGAAATTTCTCTAAAACTGGATGAGCACGGCTACATCAAGGATGTCGAAAAGGTTGAAAGGGATATCTCGCATAGATTAATAGAGGAATTTATGCTCCTGGCGAATGAAATGGTGGCAACTTTTATGTTTGAAAAAAAGATGCCGCTATTGTGTCGTATCCACCCGGAACCAGAGGAAGACAACATGTGGGAATTTGCAGAGTTTATCCGTGGACTGGAACATACCCGGATAGACCCTTTCAAAAGCAAACACCTGCAGTCATTACTCGACAAGATTCGCGGAAAGCCTGAGGCCTATACGGTAAATCTTGTACTCCTGAAATCGCTGAAACAGGCGGTCTATTCGGCTGGCGAAGGAAGACACTTTGCACTTGCGCTGGACCACTATACCCACTTTACCTCTCCTATCCGCCGCTACCCGGACCTGCTGGTCCATAGGATTTTAGATCAATATTTTTCAGGCGAGTTGTCGACGCCTTCCGTGCGCGATGCATGGATGAATTGTTTGCCCGAATGGGTAGGGCACTGCTCCATGACAGAACGCAGGGCTGATGAAGTGGAACGGGAAATTACCAAACTAAAACTACTTCGGCTCCTTGAGCATGAGACGGGAAAGATCTTTGACGGTGTCATTACCGGTGTCCAGGAATTCGGTTTCTTTGTCCAGCTAAATAAGTACCTGCTGGAAGGCCTTGTCCACATCCGTACCCTGGCAGATGACATCTATCAGGTAGACAAAAAAACCATGGCCATTGTTGGCACTCGTTGCAGGAAAATGTATCGGATTGGAGAGGTTGTGAAAGTAAAGATTTACAAGATCGACTTTCTAAAACGGGAAATTGATTTTATCCATTGTGACGAACGGGAGGAAAAAGGCAAAAAGAAAAATGCGAGGAAAATCGAAGGAGATGACTGGGAATGAGCTTTAATGAAAAATTGTTACAGATTCTGAGCCATTCGCTTTTTGTCACTCTGAGCGAAGCGAAGAATCTCGTTTTTGCTGGTTCCCAAACCCCGTTTCACGCAAAACAGGAATTTTGCATAAAATTGCGTTCCAAAACAAAGTTTAGGAACAAGCAGGATGTTTAAATGACAAGGAAACGCATTTGCAATTTGATATTGTCATTTTTCATTTAATTTTCTATGACTGTTCCTCAGGAAATTCTTGGGCTGATCGAACGATTCGACAACAATCGAGAGGCATATCGCTCCGGTACATACAATGAAACCCAGCTTCGGCGCGAGTTCATCGATCCGTTTTTTAAGATACTTGGCTGGGATGTTGACAATGAGAAGGGCTACGCCGAGGCTTACAAAGACGTAATCCACGAGGACTCCATCAAGGTTGGCGGTATGACCAAGGCCCCGGACTACTGCTTCCGCATCGGCGGTGTCCGTAAGTTTTTCGTGGAGGCGAAGAAGCCCGCTGTCAATCTCAAAGACGATGTCGACTCCGCATTTCAACTGCGCCGCTACGCATGGTCTGCCAAACTCCCGCTCAGCATCCTTACTGATTTTGAGGAGTTCGTCGTTTACGACTGCAGGGTAAAACCCGATAAGCTGGACAAACCTTCTACCGCCCGTATTCTCTATCTCAATTACACCAGCTATGCACAGCGGTGGGACGAGATCGCCTCCATCTTCTCACGCGATGCGGTACTCAAGGGCGCTTTTGATAAATATGCCGAAACGAGCAAGGCCAAAAGAGGCACCGCTGAGGTTGATACCGCCTTTCTAAAAGAAATTGAATCCTGGCGCGACATGCTTGCCCGCAACCTGGCGCTGCGCAACCCTGATATGACCCAGCACGACCTGAACTTCGCCATCCAGCGCACCATCGACCGCATCATCTTCCTGCGTATTTGTGAGGATCGCGGCATCGAAAAGTACGGTCGCCTCATGGCCTTGCAGAACGGAGACCGCGTGTATGCACGTCTCTGCGAAATATTTCATCGCGCCGATGAACGTTACAACTCCGGTTTGTTTCACTTCCAAAAGGAAAAGGGTCGCTCTGAATCGCCAGATACCCTCACGCTGAGCTTGGCCATCGACGACGGCGTACTCAAGGACATCATCAAAAACCTGTACTATCCCGATAGCCCGTATGAATTTTCTGTTCTTTCAGCCGATATCCTGGGTCAGGTCTACGAGCAATTCCTGGGCAAAGTAATCCGCCTTACGGCTGGCCATCGCGCGGTGGTAGAGGACAAGCCTGAGGTCAAGAAGGCAGGCGGGGTTTACTACACACCGACCTATATCGTTGACTATATCGTAAAGAACACGGTAGGTAAACTTCTTGAATGTGAAATACAAAGTGGAGAACGTGCGAAAATCCCCCTTAGCAAAGGGGGCAAGGGGGTTGTGAATTCCGAAATCCAAAACTTGGCCTCGACTCAGATTAGGGATCCGAAATCTAAAATCAGGAACGTTACTCCGAAGGCTGTTGCTAAAGTTCGCATCCTCGACCCTGCCTGCGGCTCCGGTTCTTTTCTCCTGGGCGCCTATAAATACCTGCTTGACTGGCATCGTGACTGGTACGTGGCCGACGGCCCTGAAAAATGGTCAACCGGTCGCTCACCGACGTTATACCAGGGAATGGGTGGTGACTGGCGGCTGATCACCGCAGAACGCAAGCGCATCCTGCTCAACAACATCTACGGCGTAGACATCGATCCACAGGCCGTGGAGGTAACCAAGCTGTCGCTCCTTTTGAAGGTGCTGGAAGGCGAGTCCGAGCAGACCATTGTAAAACAACTCAAACTGTTTCACGAACGTGCCCTGCCCGATCTCGGCAATAACATCAAATGCGGCAACTCGCTCATCGGGACTGATTTTTACAACCCCCTTAATCCCCCTTTGTTAAGGGGGAATCAGGATATCCCCCTTAGAAAAGGGGGCGAGGGGGTTGTAACCCATTTAGCGGGTAGTGGTGTTTTGTCAGACGAGGAACGCTACCGCATCAACCCCTTCGACTGGGCAAAGGAGTTCCCTGAGATCATGAAGAATGGCGGGTTTGATGTGGTAATCGGGAATCCACCGTATGTAAGGCAAGAAGGTTTAGGCGATCTGAAAGAATATCTCCAACGTAAATACACGGTATATCATGGGATGGCCGATCTCTATGCGTATTTTATTGAGAAGGGTGTTTCGTTGCTCAGGGATAAAGGGATTTTCGGTTATATAGTCTCAAACAAGTGGATGCGGGCTAATTATGGTGAGCCACTCAGAAAGTGGTTAATGCAGCAATGTATTGAACAAATTGTCGATTTCGGAGATTTGCCGGTATTCCAGCGGGCTACAACGTATCCCTGCATCCTCGTCATCGGGAAAGGCAAACCTTCGTCCACCTTTGTAGCGGCACAGGTAAAGACACTTGAATTTGAAAGTCTGGAAGGCTATGTAAAAGAAAACCGCCATTCTGTAAAATTATCCATCCTTGATGACACGGGCTGGTCGCTTGCAGACGAACGAAGCGCTGCGCTGCTTAACAAGCTGAAAAAGTCCGGAATTCCTTTAAAAGAATATGTAAAAGGTAAAATCTATAGAGGCGTTTTAACAGGACTCAATGAGGCATTTGTAATCGATGAAGAAACACGAAATAGGCTTGTTTCTGAAGACCCTAAGAGCAAAGAGATTATAAAGCCATTTCTGATTGGGCGGGATGTTAAACGCTATCAGCCGCCAACGAGCAAGCAATTCCTGATTTTTACCAGACGTGGGATCGAAATCCAAAAATATCCTCCCATAGAAAAATATTTAAGCCGGTATAAAGAACAGCTTATGCCAAAACCGAAGGACTGGAAAGGCAGTAATTGGAAAGGAAGAAAACCGGGATCCTATAAATGGTATGAAATTCAGGATGCAGTTGACTACTACGCCGAGTTTGAAAAACCGAAGATAATTATTCCGACCATTGTGCAAAGTGCCTCATATACAATTGACAATTTGGGTTTTTATTCGAATGACAAAACATCGGTTATTGCCACGGACGATTTATACCTGCTTGGAATATTGAATTCAAGGGTGACTGATTTCGTCATGCATTCAATTTCCTCTACAAAACAGGGAGGTTATTTTGAATATAAACCCATGTATTTTTCACAAGTTCCCATTCGGACAATCGACTCATCTAACCCATCGGACAAGTCGTACCATGATAGTACGGTTGCTCTTGTTAGACAGATGCTCGAACTCCACAAGCAATTAGCATCGGCAAAGACAGACCATGACAAGACCGTTATCCAGCGCCAGATCGACGCCACCGACCGCCAGATTGACCAGTTGGTGTATGAATTGTATGGGTTGACAGAAGATGAAATTAAAATAGTCGAGGAAAGTTCAGCATGAAACCTGTAAGACTATCTGCACATGCCTTGAGTTATACAACGAAACGTGGTTTTACCAGTGATGAAGTAGAAAAAGCCATACAGGATAGTTCGTGGGAACCAGCGGAATTGAGAAGACCTACGCGGGGTTTGCCCTACGCAGGTTCAAGTTTGCAACTTGAACCCATCAGTTTGATTCACCCGCCGGTTTGAATTCACTGGCGTTATCCGTTGATAAACTATGGGATTCAGGTTACAAACCTGAACCCGCAGTGGAGAAATAAATTTAGATTTATACGTATATAAACCATATCCGGAGAGACCTTTTAAAGAATATCATTGCTACAGAACCAAATGTTTTAAAGCTTTTCGAGATGGGAAATGGCAGATTTGAATTTTGGGAGAAGACGAATATGCCAAAAATGATTAAGGGCGAGTATTATTTAATTCAGAAAACAAATTATATTCATGCAAATCCGGTGAGGAAACAATATGTAAAAAGTCCTGAAGATTGGGTGTGGTCGTCTGCGAATGCTGAGGGTAAAATTAATATTGATTCAGTCATATAAAATATTCGGTTCAAGTTGCAAACTTGAATCCGCCATGGAATCCTATGGAAAATAAATACCTTGTGTCTGGCTAACCCGAACGAATCGGTTGAAAATTACTATTTGCATATTATGCTTATTTTGTATGCTGTGTCTGCAGGCACTTAAAACACAAAACTTTTCCGACTCATTCGGGTTAGGTGTTTGTATTCACAAAACACCTTGGAGAAATTACCATTTCTGGTCTAATTCTGTAACAAGGCTTCGCCCTGTCTGCAGGGTTTAGGTTAAATTCAAGTGCCTTAAAAAATTCGTCATTTGAATTTCTAACAACGTAATGTTAAAAGTTGGACGGCTTCGTCCGGTCTGCGTCGGTCTTCTCCGAAGGCCAGTAATAGGCGTCAGGGGTGGGACGGGCACCAAAGATGGCGGTACCAATGCGCACCATGTTTGCACCTTCTTCAATTGCAATCTGGTAATCACCCGACATGCCCATGGAAAGGTATTTCATCTGTACACGATCAATACCTTCTTTGATAATAGTATCGTGAATCTCCTTTAACACTTTAAAACACTTACGTATCTTTATGTCGTCCTTGGTAAAGAGGCCGATGGTCATGAGTCCGTGTATTTTCAAGGTATCATATTTGGAGATCTGTTTGACCAGGGAAATCGCCTCTTCCGGCGCAACGCCATATTTGCTTTCCTCATGAGAAGTGTTGACCTGCACCAAAATATCCAGGCAGCGGCCTTCGTGCTGCAGACGCTGGTCTAATTTCTCAGCCAGATGTAAGCGATCCACAGAATGGATCATATCTGCAAACTTCAGGACGTCCTTAACCTTATTCGTCTGCAGATGCCCGATAAAGTGCCATTCTACATTCTCACCCTGTAAGACCTCATATTTTTTTAGCGCCTCCTGCACCTTGTTTTCTCCGATAATATGTCCTCCCGCCAGGATGGCTTCACGGATTCGTTCCGGTGCTATCGTCTTAGTCGCCATAACCAGGGTTATATCCTCCGGCCTCTCGCCCGTTTTCATGGCAGCGCTGGCAATATTTTGTTTCACCTGTTCCAGGTTTTCTTTGATTGACATAGATGCTCCTGAAATAATACGGTAATCGTAACCGTTTCGTGTTATGAAAAAAATCCCAACAATGGCGACGTATTGCGGCATAAAGGAATAACGTATTACAATACACCTCTATACGGCTATTGAATCTATCGATGAACAATATCATATCTGTCACGAATAATCAAAAAATAAAGTTGAAAAAGCCTTCGGTTTTGTAACTATTCAGCGTACATTCGCTCACAAACCCTATGAGTGAACAAAATATTGATTCTGTAATCCCGAAGGGA
>NZ_MJUW02000008.1 GCF_001753675.2 Candidatus Brocadia sapporoensis
ACTCTGATATTAATTCAATGAATTATAGACACCTTAACATATAAGGGGTGGCATATTTTTGTTATCTCTGTCATATTTCACCCTTACAGGGTTGGATATTATTTTGCGGTTTTTATCTATAATCATGTCATCCCTTCGGGATTTTTTTCTTTCACATTCCAATGTTAAAGTAGGGGCAGGTTTCAAACCTGCCCCTACATGGCATGGTAAACACCGTTTTTATTGGGATTTTTTAAAAAACCAAATTGTTACAAAGTTTAATATTCCTGGCACAGCAAAGCTGCAACCGAAAAGAGTTTAACCACAAAACACGAAGGTCATGAAGAAAAACTTAGAAAAAAAGAAGTTTTTCCGGAGTAAACATTCATGAGCCGCAGGCTCATAAAGGACATGAAAATATATCATCTTCCCTTAATCCCTCCCGTCGAGGTAGAGTTCGCTCGCCCTTTATGAAAGAAGGTTGGGGAAGGGGTTTTCACACTAATACTATAATTACACCTCAATCAGGCTTAGTATTTTCTGTATGGGTACCTGAAAGGTAGGATTCCGTATTTTCAAATATTCCAGGGCGACACGCACCTGTGGCACTACCTGTTTAAACTCATTTAACCATAACCTCAGATTCTCTGAGGCGTTGGCAAGTCCCATAAGATAATGAATAATATCCACCAGCGCTACGTTATCAAATCTTTCCTCTTCCATATCCGGAAAGAGCCTTAACTGATGAAAATTCTTTGTGTCTTTTTTAAAAAGCAACTGGAGGTCTTTATATCTTTCATCAGGTTGTTTTACCTCATAAGTCCGTCCCCGTTTTGCCCTGCCCTTTCGCATAATACCGGCCTTCATCAATTCGTCAATCTCAAGAATACCGCGGGTTGCCTTATGCACCTCGTCACTTTGAATCTCTTTCCTGTCGCAAAGACAGGTGAGATACACATAGCTTATGGGGTCTATATGCTCAAGTTCTGAGGGTAACGGATGCGCAGTATCAATAAGTTGCTCCACCATCATCCGTATAGAGGCAAGGGCCTTTTGGAGTGGCACGACAACGCCATTATGGTCAACGATGGAACCATAGTGTTTACTGTATAACTCAAGACATTTGCCGATGAGGATGATGTTTATATCTGCGGGTAAGAGCTTTTCACTTCCGTACCTGCCAGCCTCAATCATATCAATCTCCTCCCTTGCCTTTGCACGTACCTCTTGCCTGACGCCTGCCCATGAACGTTTTTTTATATGGGTATCACCATTTCGTTTTTTACAGACATGGATGAGATCGTAGGAGATTGCCTGTTTATCCATGAGATGCAAGGAGCTCTCAGACTCACCATGTATGGGGTAGACTGCCTCTATCAAAAAACCTGCATTACAGACAGATTCAAGAAGCGATTCCCACGCACTTCCTTCTGCATGATGGAAGGTAAAAACCATGAGGCCATCATCAGTGAGATACTCAAAACATTTTTTCCATACCGATGTAAGTCCTTCTTCGTAATCCTGGACAGTCTTGCCACGGGTGGGATTTTCAACTATTTCCTCTACCTTTGGCGTTAATTCGGGTGAGAAATGAGGATACGTTTTTGAGAGTAACAACCGTAGCCAGACATAAAAAAAATCGGCAAGTTCAGCATAATTAACATTGCCTGCATAGGGAGGGTCTGTAATTACAAAATTAAATCTTCCTTCTGTTATTTCACTAGAATTTTTACAAATTGTTTTTGAATAATTATTTATCTTGATGATTTCATTTCTATTCTCACTTATAATTTTGTTCTCAGATATTTTGCGATCATAAGGTTTATAACAAAATACTTTTCCTTCAATAGCTTTATTTATGCACTTCAAAAAATTGCATTTTCCATAAGTAACACCCCAAACATTACCTTCTGCAAAAGTAGCTTTAGGTTGAAAGTCGTGCCGTGCAAATACTCCTTCAGTTTTATCTGCATCAGATCTATGTCTTGTAAATACATTGTTACTTTCCAGTGTTGTAAAAAACCCGCTTAGCAACATCTCCTTCAATACCTGATCCTCTTCCTCACCAATCGCCTTCAGCAATGTGCTCAGGCAGAGGAGTTGTCTCGGATTGAACATTTGGTGCCAGTATATATAATGATGTTCAAGAAGCCTGTGAGTCTCTTGCCCATCAGGAATTGAACTCTTTGGATATGGAAGCATCTCTCTTTCTTTTTCCCATCGTTTTTCTGCGTCCTGGTAGCGTTTCAGGTCTGAGGGCGTTATCCTTTTAAAGAACTTACCGTTGTTTTTGTTTATCATACATGAATGGGTCAGTCTCCTGCTTTTTGTGGTCTCATGAAAGAGGTTCTTTTCAAATGTTTCACCAGCGCATTCAGGGCAATAACCCTCTATGGCATACGGCCTGATTGGGAGCAATTGTTCCTGTGGCAGCTTTCGTATGGAATTGATAATCTTGTCCTTTGTGCCGCATGATGGGCAAACAAAGGCGCCCTTTTCGGCAACATTTCCTTTATTCGGGCTGTAATCTTTTTTGCAAGCAGGGCATGAGACATCGTCAGGTAAAGTGCCCCGATACTGCCAGACCGCATAACAATGGGGACAAAGCAGGACGGTAAGAGACACTTTTTTCTTTGCCTTTTTGAGCGATTTGACTTCTGCCTCCACATTTTCCGCAGAGCACCAGGGACATGCAGCCCTGTTTGTCATACGATCTCTTAATGCCCATCGCTTATGGGATCGCAATTCTCCCGATGCATCCTTTGCATTATATATCGTGAGTGTTTTTTCTGCTATCAGGGAAGCAGATTCTATATCCATATCAAACACCTTTTTACAATGCCTGCATTCATAATCGGACAAATATCTGATGGTTGGTGTTTTTTGAGCAATAATATAATTGTTAAAAAGAGTCACTTCCTGTTTACAGTTTGGGTTTGTGCAGATGGCGGATTTTACCCAAAAGGTGTAAATAATATCGGCGTCTCCATTAGCGCTGCTATTATTGGAAGACAACCCCCTTGATCCCCCTTTATTAAACTTAGCATGTCCCACAAATATTACTGGACAAACAGAGCTAAATAAGCTAAAC
>NZ_MJUW02000057.1 GCF_001753675.2 Candidatus Brocadia sapporoensis
TCGGGATTTTCCCGTCTGCCCGTTTTCCCTATCGGCTCCTAACTATTCTGAGAAATTATTCTCTCTCACCATCAGTTTCGCAGAATAGTTACGTATTTTCAGTTTGAGATATTCACAATCTTTAATGCTATAATGCAGCAGAGCCGCAACCAAATCCCCCCTATCGTTCGACGGATCCTTCGGCAGGCTCAGGATGTTGCGTTATGCAGGGTGAGCCTGTCGAACCATCACGACGAAGTCAATAGGGGGAGTGTAAAAAATTCGCAAAAAAAGAAAGATTTTATACGGTAATACTATAGATTCCTCGTTAAATAACACGGACTTTTATAATCCCAGAGCTTATCAAAAAATTCTTTCATTGCGTTACTGTAAGGCAATTTGAAATAGAGCCAACCTTGACATTCTCTCGTTGTAAACGGCGATGTTAGTTGCTATTATTGTTGAGAAATGATAAATGAGCATAAATCAGATACCTTTCAAGAACAACAGACAATAGCTTCCCTGGTAACCCCGTTAGGTGAAGGTGGCATTGGCAAGATTATTGTGTCGGGACGGCACGCCCTGAAGATCGTCAGCAAGATATTTCAGGGGAAAGGGGTTGCCGATCTAAGTGAGGTTGCGAGCCAAAAGCTCTATTATGGGTATATTCAGGAGCGTGGGCAGAAGATCGATGAAGTTATTGTGCATATCATAAAACAGGAAGACAGTTTTACCGGAGAATATGTGGCAGAAATAAATTGTCACGGTGGAATTCATGTCCTGATGCGCATTCATAAGTGTTTGCAGTCCATGGGTGCAGTGGATGCCCCGTGGAATTCATTGCTGGGACGATCCCTTGAGAACGGCAGAATAGATTTTATCCAAAAAGAAGCGCTTCAGGAGATTGTTGAGATACAAACAAGGTTGGGTGCAAAGGTGCTGCTGGATCAATATGGAGGGGCGTTGTCTGGGGCGCTGAGAGAGGGATTGAAGATGCTTGAAGAAATAAGAAGAGGAGTGTCTGGTGACATTTCACCGCATCCATCTCCCCTTGCCTTCCTTAACGGTGGTGGATCAACAAGCGAGGGTAATGGCCTGTTTCAGAAAAATGACACCTTCGTTTCTACCCTGATAAACCTTATCCGGGGGTTGTTGGAGACGGCTCCTTTCGGCATAGCATTGACTACCCCGCAAGTCTTAGTAATCCTGGGAAAGCCCAATGTAGGCAAATCAACCCTCATCAACACCATCCTGGGCGAAGAGCGCATGCTGGTGCATCATGAACCCGGAACAACGCGGGATTATGTGAGTGAGTTTATCTCGGTTGAGGGTGTCCCTTTTGAACTGGTGGATACGGCTGGCATACGCGACACCGGTGACAAGCTGGAGGCTCTGGGCGTTGAGATGACACAGGAACAACTTCGGCGCGCCGACAAGGTTATTGCCGTGTTTGATAACTCCAGACCGTTTGACAAGGAAGACGAAGGAATCCTGGATGCCTTATATGCATGGCTCATATTGAAAACTTCTGGCGATACGTCACAAAAGACGCATGCCCGCGCAATACTACCCGTTATAAATAAATGCGACCTGCCGGCAAACCTGGACAAATCCAGGATCGGATCCGCCCTTCAGCAACCGCTCTGTTTCCTGTCAGCACTGAACAAGGACGGCCTTGACGGATTGAACAAGAGGTTAGTAGAGG
Source organism: Candidatus Brocadia sapporoensis (assembly GCF_001753675.2). Classification (GTDB taxonomy): domain Bacteria; phylum Planctomycetota; class Brocadiia; order Brocadiales; family Brocadiaceae; genus Brocadia; species Brocadia sapporoensis. Next base: position 1,685 of record NZ_MJUW02000057.1, read on the forward strand.
AATTTGATACGGTCTATAAGCCCATGGGACCCGTGGTGTTTAACAAAAGGCAATATCAATTATTGGCAAAGGCCGACATGCTGCTGAAAAAGGATAAGGAGTGTTTGTGCGTAGAGCATGAGATCAACAAAGCGCTCCACGTAATCGACGAATTGAAAAAGATTTTCATGATGTGTTTGGAAGGAAATGAAAGCTTAAAGTGATGGCACACGAACTCCAAATTACTGAGCAGCCCGAACTGGTGTAAGGGTCTCGTCCTTGAGCAGCGGCCAATGTAATGCCTCACGTAACCGGACATAACTTTCTGCACAGTGTCGGGCGAGATTCCTTACTCTTCCGATATAACCGGTACGTTGTGTAACTCCGATAGCCCCCCGTGCATCCAGCATATTAAACGTATGTGAGCATTTTAAGACGTAATCATAGGCAGGCAGCACCAGGTCTTCTTTTATGAGTTGCTGGCATTCCTTTTCGTATGTATCAAAGAGCTGGAAAAGCATGGCGGTGTCTGCTACTTTAAAATTATACGTGGAGAATTGAACTTCGTCCTGCCTGTGAATATCCCCGTACGTGTAGCCCTTGACCCATTCGAGATCAAATACGGATTCTTTTGCCTGGATGAACATGGCGATGCGTTCGAGTCCGTAAGTGAGTTCGAGGGTGATTGGTTCTAGTTCAAAACCACCTACCTGCTGGAAATAGGTAAACTGCGTGACCTCCATTCCATCCAGCCATACCTCCCAGCCGAGTCCCGTAGCGCCAAGGGTTGGGGATTCCCAGTCGTCTTCCACAAACCGCACATCGTGTTTTACCAGGTCAATGCCGATAAACCGCAAGCTGTTCAAATAAATATCCTGTGCGTCGTCAGGGGCAGGTTTTACGATCACCTGGAATTGGTAGTAATGTTGCAGTCTGTTTGGATTTTCACCGTACCTGCCGTCGGCAGGGCGTCGGGACGGCTCTACATAGGCACATTTCCACGGCTCAGGGCCCAATGCTCTCAGGAATGTTGCAGGATTAAAGGTGCCTGCTCCCTTTTCAATATCATAGGGTTGCCATAGCACACAGCCGTAATCAGCCCAATAGTTTTGGAGTTTTAAGATAATTTCCTGAAAGGTCATGGGTGTTCTCATGGGTGAATGCAGCAAACAGGGATAAGGGCAATTCATGAGTTGCTCCTATGTACAAAATTTTGTGGAGTTTATCATGCCGGGTGTGTTGTGTCAAGCATGAACCAACATATCGTCTCGTGATGAAATTTGGCGGTATCAGGAAATTGTGACAGTATTGACAATCTCTGATAGATTTGGTATTTTCGGGGGTTGATGTGCGTGGCGTAACAAGAAATCGAATATTATATTAAATGTAACCGTTTAGCTTTCTGAAAGGAATTTCCCATGCGTTCCCTGTGTACGGTAAGAGACGAAACATTTGCTGCCTTGTGACACACCCCGAAATCCCCTTTTTTAGAGAGGACTCTTGCTCTCCCCTCTAAAAAGAGGGGCTGGGGGTGTGTTTGATACGAGCAACGCCTTATCTTTATATAACGGGCAGCAACCTTCATATTACTGGGATTTTTCAAAAAAACTGAATTGTTACTATTAAATTATGTATAGGGTGGATTCCGTTACGGGTTTTTATTCCGATCCACCTTTACGGTATCTGTACAGGGTGGTTTTGTTCCGCTCTTTGTAACCTCAGGCGGACATAACCTACCCCTACCGTTACCATAGCGAAAACAGCATGAATAAAATGAATATTCCTATACAACGAATTTATTTACAGGAGTGATGTATGACCGCAGACATTAAACACGGAGAGAGTTTTGAGTTTCAGGCAGAAATTAAAAAATTATTAAACATCCTTTCACACTCCCTTTACACCCACAAGGAGGTTTTTCTCCGGGAGCTCATCTCAAATGCCTCCGATGCGCTGACCAAGATGCATTTTTATTCCCTCTCAAATCCTGATTACGAGGGGAAAGACCTGCCTCTGGAAATCACTATAGACGTAGATGAAAAAAACAAGATCTTAACGATCAGCGATACCGGCATTGGCATGACGCGGGAGGAAGTTATTCAAAATGTAGGGACCATTGCGAAATCCGGGTCGCTGGAATTTATTGCGAACCTGTCGGAGCAAGCCAGAAAGGACTCAAACATCATCGGTCAATTCGGTGTGGGTTTCTATTCGGTGTTTATGGTTGCCGATGAGGTCAGGATCAGGACACGGTCATACAAAAAGGAAGAACCGGCATGTGAATGGCATTCGGATGGTACGGGGAAATATTTTTTGAATCCTGTTGAAAAAGAGAAGCGCGGGACGGATATTATCGTGCATCTTAAAGAGGATGAAAAGGAATATGTCGAAAAGGTCAGAATCCAATCCATTATCAAAAAATATTCAAATTTTGTCAGTTTCCCCATTATGGTATGCGGTGAACGGGCCAACCAGATTACAGCTATCTGGAAGGAGCCCAAGAAGAACGTCACCGAGGAACAATACAACGAATTTTATAAGTTTATTTCAAACACGGAAGATACCCCGCTCTTCCGGCTGCACACCTCTGCCGAGGCACCGATCCAGTTCTCCAGCATATTGTACTGCCCATCGACCAATTATGAGACATATGGCTTTAAAAAACTGGAGCACGGACTGCAACTCTATTCCAATAAGATTCTGATTCAGTCCGACTGTAAGATGCTCTTGCCCGAATATCTGAGGTTTATTCGCGGGGTGGTGGACTCGGCGGATATCCCCTTGAATATTTCGCGCGAAACATTCCAGGACAACAGAATGATCCAGAAGATGAAGAGCATCCTCGTGAAACAGATCATAACCCTGTTGCAGGAGCTGGACAAAAACGAAAAGGAAAAATACGAGACCTTCTGGAGGCAATTTGGAAGGATTCTCAAGGAAGGGGTGCATATCGATTTTGAGAACCGGGATCTGTTGGCGCAATTGATGCGGTTCAATTCGTCACAATGCGCAGATGCCGCCGGACTGGTTTCACTAAAGGAATATGTCAGCAGGATGAAGCCTGAACAGAAGGAGATTTATTATATAACAGCGGTAAACCGGGACACGATTGAAAAAAGTCCCTATTTGGAAATATTCCGGAAGAAAGAGGTAGAAGTGCTGTATTTGACTGACCCAAATGATGAATTCATCCTCTCCGGACTTCACGAATTTGAGAAGAAACCCATCCGTTCCGCTGATCAGGCGAATCTGGATCTTCTCAGGGACAGCGACAAGAAGGTTGTAGACACCTCTGAAGAACCACAAAATTATGAAGAAATATTCAAGCACCTCATGAAAACCGTCAAGGTAACCCTGGCGGACAGGGTCATGGATGTCAAAGAATCGAACCGATTAGTCGACAGCCCGTGTTGTTTGGTAAATCCCGATGGTGTGCCCAGCGTCCATGTCCAGAAACTGATACAAATGGTGGACAGCAATTATAAAATATCTAAAAAGATTATGGAGATTAACCGGAAAAACCGGATGATTCAGAATCTGTCCCAGATGAATGAAAATCCCGCTTACCAGCCACTCATCGAAAAAATGGTACATCAGCTCTTCGAGAATGCATTAATGCAGGACGGGGTTGTCTTTGATCCCACGTCTATGGTGTCACGCCTGAACGAACTTATGGAGGAGCTGACAAAGGCCGTGCTTGGCGAGAGAAAGAAGATTATTATTTGACGGGGTTGAGAGCGCTGAAGCCGGCTTTACCATGAACTACGCTCAAAAACTATTCAGCGCATTTCAGCGTCTGTGCCCGATAACTGAGCCTGATGGTCTGCGCACACGACAGGTCTGAACTGAAGGCGCAGAAGATTGGGTGCAGGTACTGTTTTACGATTTGAGATTGCAAATTCAGAAGCGATGGTTTAAAATTTTTATGGAGGAATTTCAATCCTGTATAATTCACTTTTAGATACGGGTGATTATTCTTACATATTCAATTGAGGAAAAAGATTTTGGTTGATAACTACGAATTCGGTATTCACCGTTGTGCTCAAAAATTGATGATTTTTTCCCAATTCTTTGAGACAGCAGAACGGGTGGAGATTTATTGTCTTCCCATAGACAAATCTTCGGGTAGCGAGGGAATACATTAAATGAAAACCCCCCTTCGCGTACTGATTGTAAATGATTCGAGGGACGACGTCGAATTGATACTTCGTGAACTGCGGCGCGGAAGCTATGAGCCGGTATTTGAACTGGTTGAAACAGCAGCAGCCATGAAGACCATGCTCGAAAAACATGAATGGGACATCGTCCTTGCAGACCACTCCATGCCATTCTTTAGCTCTTCTGAAGCTCTCATGCAGTTACAACTCTGCGGGCAGGACATTCCTTTTATTATCGTTTCTGACTCTAAAGGAGAGGATATTGCGGTTTCCTCTACGAAAGCCGGGGCTCATAGTTATATTATGAAGGATAAGCTGGAACGGCTGGTTCCGGCGATAGAACGTGAACTGATCGAGATGGGAGAACGGCGGAAATGCAGACGGGCAGAAGGATTTTCACGGAAAAATGAAACCCGTCTCGCCAATGCCCAAAGAATTGCCCGTCTGGGTAATTGGGAATGGGATATCGTAAAAAATGAATGCTATTGGTCTGACGAAGTTTATCGCATCTATGGTTTCGCACCACAGTCGTTTCGCCCAACCTATGAGGCATTTTTGAATATTGTTCATGATGACGATAGGGAATTTGTTAAAAAATCTGTTCATGATGCCTTGCACGAAAGAAAACCTTACCATATTGACTGCCGGGTAGTGTTACCAGACGATTCCGTACGTATTGTTCATGAGCAGGCAGAAGTTGTTTTTGACAAATCTGGCAGGGCGATTCAGATGAACGGGATAGTTCAGGACATTACCGAACGCAAACAATTCGAGAAAGAACTGCGAGTGCTGAATGAGTCCCTGGAGAGACATGTGGCGAACCGAACTGCGGCGCAGATGAAACTAAACGAAGAACTACAGATGGAAATCAAAGAGCGCAAACGGATGGAAAAGGCGCTGTATCACAGTGAAGAGCAATACCGACTTTTGTTCGAAAGCAACCCTCATCCGATGTGGATATACGATCTCGAAACGCTCAGTTTTCTTGCTGTCAACGACGCAGCTATTCACCACTATGGATATTCTCGCGAAGAATTTCTTTCCATGACTATCAGGGATGTTTGTTTCTTTGAAGACATCCTTCCTTTCCTTGATTGCGTATCAAAGGTTACCGATGGATTCCATACCGCAGGTATTTTGAGGCACCGGAAAAAGGATGGAAGTATTATGTATGTTGAAACGAACTCCCATACGATAACCTTTGCAGGCCGGCATGCCGGGATAGTGCTGGTAACCGATGTAACAGAGCGTACATGGATGGAGGAAAAAATGAAGCACCTGGCTTTTCATGATAACCTTACCTCTCTCCCCAATCGTATCTTGTTTAATAATCGCCTAACCCAGGCCTTAGCACATGCGCGTCAGATGAATGAGATGCTTGCCGTGATGTTTCTTGATCTTGACAGATTCAAGATAATAAATGATGCGCTGGGGCATACGATAGGAGACCAGTTGTTGTGTGAGGTTGCGGACCGGTTGAAAAGCTGTGCAGGCGAGGGAGACACCGTTGCCCGCTTTGCAGGGGATAAATTCACGCTATTCATGGCAGGAATTACTCAAGAGGATTATGTGACGAATATAGCGTGCAAAATCCTCGATGCATTCAAACAGACGTGGATAATCCGGGATCACGAATTTTATATTACCGCGAGTGTTGGCATTGCCGTCTATCCCAGCCATGGTGATAGTACAGAGACCCTGCTGAGAAATGCCAACGCGGCTATGTACTATGCCAAGAAGCAGGGAAGAAATACCTATCAATTTTACACAGAGGCCATGCATGCCAGGTCTTTTGAAAAGATGCGGATGGAATACAATCTTCGCCGCGCCCTGGAGCGTGAGGAATTTGCGGTCTATTACCAACCGCTCGTAAACGTTAATACCGGACAGGTGGTCGGTATGGAAGCCCTGGTGCGTTGGTGGCACCCGGAACGGGGACTGGTCCTTCCTGAGGAATTCCTTCCTATGTCAGAAAATACCCGGTTGATTGTCTTCATTGATGAATTAGTGCTGTATACCGTTTGTGAACAATGCAAGGCATGGCAGGATGCCGGACATCAACCCCTGTCTGTCGCAGTGAATATTTCAACGCACACCTTCCAGCAATCCAATCTTGTGGAAATGGTTCTGTCGGTCTTGCAAAAGACCGGTCTGGATCCGCAATTTTTGGGATTGGAAATCACGGAGAGTATTGCAATGCAGGACATGGAAACAATCGTCAGCAAGCTGGAGCAATTAAGTTCTCTGGGAATTCAAATTTCTATCGATGATTTCGGCACCGGTTTTTCTTCTTTATATTATCTCAAAAAATTTCCTATCCATAAGCTAAAAATCAGTCAGCATTTTGTGAATGGTATCACAACCGACCAGAACGACAAGATAATTGTGTCGTCAGTTATTGCCCTGGCACAAAGCCTGAAATTCAAGGTTGTTGCCGAAGGAGTCGAAAATGAGGAACAGCTCGTATTCCTGAAACAGCGCCAGTGTGACGAGATGCAGGGGTTTTTATTCTGTAAGCCATTACCCGCGGAGGCATTTGAAAAAATGGTGAGGCATGTTAATCCGGTGTGTGATACGCAATAATGAAACAGCCTTGCGTACGTTGACAGGTCACTTCCGTGGGTGATATTGCCAATGGACGGCTTTAAGATGGTGTTTGCCCACGTGGGTATAGATTTGAGTAGTTGAGACATTGACATGTCCCAGCATTTCTTGCACAACACGCAGGTCAGCGCCGTTCTCCAGCAGGTGTGTGGCAAAGGAGTGCCTCAACGTATGCGGAGAAACCTTACCAGGAATGCCCGCCCTTAATGCGCAGTTCTTCACGAGGACCCACACATTCTCTCTCCTGAGAGGCCTTCCGGACTTTGAAAGAAATAAATAGGTACTCCCCTTGCTATTCTTTATTTCCGGCCTGGCAATGGTTAAATATTTCTGAAGAGCCTCGATTGCCTTTGTCCCAAGGGGTACAATACGTTCCTTTGAGCCTTTGCCCCTGCATCTCATATAACGGTATTCTAGATTAATCCATTCCAACTGAATTGCAGCGACCTCCGATACCCGTGCGCCGGTAGCATACAGGAGCTCAAGAATGGCCTTATTTCTCATTCCCAACTTCGTTTTTGTGTCGGGAACTGACAGAAGGTCGTCAATCTTATGAACGGAAATAAATTCTGGCAGTCTTTGCCAGAGCTTTGGTGAGTCGATTAAGGTAAGCGGATTCGTTTTTAATTTACCTTCTGAGAGAAGAAATTTGTACAACATACGGACAGCCACCATCGTGCGGGTAATGGAGTTGATGGAAAGTCCGCGTTTTTTTTCAGAAATGATAAAACTGGTAATGGTATCAGGCCGGACACGGTCAAAGTCTGATATATTTTTCGATATCAGAAAGGTGGTGAATATCTGAAGGTCGTGGCTGTAACTGAGAATGGTGTTTCTGGATAAACCGCATTCAACAAGGAGGTAGTTTATAAACAACTCTATAAAGTCATCCAGGGTATTTGCTTCGTGCATAACTTTGTCAGTTCCTGTTGCAGTAGATTATCAACATGAATCTTCGTTTCGTTATAGTATTATCGTGAAAATCTTTCTTTGCAAGTTTTTTTACACTCCCCCTTGCTCCCCTTGACTTTGTCGTGATGGTTCGATAAGCTCACCATACACGGCACAACATCAGAAAACGGGAGTTCCTGGATGACCCTAAATTTCTTACTCATGCTTTTTATATTTCACGAAAACAACAAAGTCTATTGCATAAAATCACAACACAGCAAAGCCGCAGCCAAATTTCCCTCTATTAACGGGTGGTTGTGAAAGCTTACATAAAAGATTTACACGGCAAGCTCACACGAGCCAGAGACTCACAAAAGAGTATAAAAATTTGTATTTTCGCACCAATACTATAAATTATCCACCGGCTTCATCCCTTAATTTTCTCATCATATATTGCCCTTTCAGTTTTTTATGGTATTATAATGTATTTTAACATTCAAACTTTATCCGGAGCAAAATGAATATGCTCTCAATAATGTAATGTATCATGAAAATTGCATTGGTGGTGTATCAATTTATAAAGGAAAAGGGCGGAGTGGAAAGTTACGTGTACAACGCATCCAGACAATTCCTCGACTACGGCTATGACGTGCATATTTTTGCCCATAGATTCAGTCAAAATCAGGACAAGAGATTATTTTTTCATTATGTTCCTGCTATTACGCTCTGGTCTCCGCTAAAATACTGGACATTTGCCGTAAATGCCCCTAAGGTTATTAAAAAATCTAAAATAGCATTCGATCTCATTCATGGATTTACCCGGACATTGTATCAGGACATTTACCGTGTTGGCGGAGGATGCCATTGGGACTATATGATGCATACCTACCCCCTGATGCAATCACGGCTGGGCAAGCTTCTCATGTGTCTGAACCCACGTCATTTTTCTCTATTACTTTTGGAAAAGATTATTTTCCAAAAGAAATGTTATAAACACATCACCTGCATTTCGGAACAATGCAAGAAAGAACTTATACACCATTACCAACTGGCCCCGGACGACATTGATGTTATTTACAATGGCGTGGACATCGAGGTGTTCACTCCACACAACAGAACAGCATACAGAAATACCGTAAGGGCTAAATATGCAATTGCACCAGATGATGTGCTCTTGTTGTTTGTTGGTTCCGGATTTAAGAGAAAGGGACTGAAGCATGCTATCAATGCCTTATCCATAATTGACACGCCTCAAAAATTGAAATTGCTCGTTGTTGGAAAAGGAAACGTTCGGGAATACCAGAGATTTGCACAAAAAAAAGGCGTGTCTGACAAACTGGTATTTGCCGGTGCATGCAGGCACATCCACGAAATATATGCCGGGGGGGATATTTTTATTTTCCCCAGTGAGTACGACGCCTTTGGCACAGCCTGTCTTGAAGCAATGGCGTCAGGGCTTCCGGTCATTGTCAGCAAGGCAAGTGGTGCATCAGAAATTATTACGCATGGAAATGACGGCTTTATCATTAGCCATCCCATTGATGCAAAGGAAATAGCAATTTATCTGCAGGTATTGTTAGAAAAAGAAACCAGAGAATACATGGGTTCCAATGCGCGACAAAAAGCAGAACAATATTCCTTTCAGGCAAATATTGAAAAAACGCTTCGGATTTACCGAAAGGTAGTGGATAGTCATTCCTAACCCGAAAGAGCCGGAAAGGACAGAATCTGAAGCGTAAAATTTGTGTACTAACCCGGACAAAATTAACCGTTAATTTTTTCTTATCTATGGTAAATACTCGTTCCCATGGGTTATAGCCGTTATATCCAAGATGACATTCGCTGGTTGACTAACGGTATATCCGTGGATGTGCTTAAAGAGATATTCGATGCGATTTGCAAAAAAAAATGCATGGTCGTATGCAATGGATATGATAAAAAAGTGTTACGATACACACACCAGGAAGGATCTTTTTTCATAAAGCAGTATACAACAAAAAATTGTCTGGAGGGCATCAAATCATTATTTTCATTATCAAAGGCACACAAGGAATGGGCTTGTAGCCATCAGTTGCAGAGGAGTCAGTTGCTTACCGCAGAATCTGTAGCCGTAGGGGAGAAGCGGCGTTTTGGAATTCTGAAGGATTGTTATGTCATTTCAAAGGCAATATCAAATAGCATGACGGTAAAGGAATCATTGATTTCCATTCAGCAATCACCCGCATCTGCATTAAACAAGAAAGCCCTCCTGGACGGTCTTATTTCTTATGTGAAAATCGTACATGATCTCGGTGTCTACCACGGAGAACTCCATGCTGAAAATATACTCGTAGACACAAATAGTCCTGCATCCTTTTACCTGTTAGACGTCGGGCAGGCATTCTTTAAGAAAAAACTCCCCTTATCTTTCAGGATTTATGAGCTGTCGAGACTCTTATATTCTATCAAAGATGTCTGTACCAATGAGGAGATAATGGGGTTGATATCTACTTATACAAATCATCTGTTATCTCCCAAAGACGGGGAAATGTTCTGCGAAGCTGTTTTAAAGAAAATTTACAAAATCAAAAAGAGATTTTGGTATAGCAGAACACGGAAATGCCTGAAGACGAACAATGTCTTCAAGGCTACCACCCATGCCGGTTATACGGTAAATATGCGGAATGAGTGGGACGCCAGTACCCTAGCTGCTTTGATCGATAAGCACGAGCTTTCCTTGAACAGATGGTCTGATACAACGGTAAAATCATCCGCAAAAACAGGCATTACGCGTATTCCTGTTTCTTTCAAAGATATTGGAAGTGTGTGTATCAAAGAATACCGTTATCCATCTGTCTGGAAGAGATTTTTCTTTTCTTTCCGTAGTTCCCCTGCACGCAGGGCATGGATTGCTGCACATGGTTTGATGTCGGCAAATTTCCGGACACCCAAACCTCTTGCATTATTTGAGGAAAAAAGAACGGGCATACTTAAAAAGAGTTTTATTATTATGGAAGATATTTCAGCATGCCTGCCGTGCAATACCTATGTCAGTGAAAAGTTTCGTAACGGTAGCGATAAGGCCATCGCCGGGCAAAAACGAAGGTTTGTTTCCTGTTTGGCGATATCTTTTAAGCGCCTGCACGACTCAGGCACATATCATCACGATCTCAAGGCAAATAATATTTTGATTATGGAATTACAAGATACCTGGGACTTTTTTTATTTGGACTTGGACCGGGTGTCCTTTCATAAAACTATAACCGCCAAAAAAAAGATCAAAAATTTATCCCAATTAAATGCATCTATTCCTCATAGTATTACGTACACCGACAGATTACGATTTTACCAGGCATATTCTGGTATTCGGTATTTTACCAAGGCAGACAAACACCTATTACGATCAATCGTCCGATTAAGCATACGGCGGAAACATGTGTGGAATCTGAAAATATCAGTTCCGGAATAAGACTTTTCATACCGTATACGGATGACGCCGTGTGGTATAGGGATTATAATTTTTGTATTACTTTGGTTTTTTGAAAAACTTCTGTGCTAATAAAGATAGCATGCCTGGATGAGGTAATGTATGGATTGTCTCTATATTCAAAGAATTCACCATTGGCGACTATTCTGAATTGACAAACAGGGTGGCACGGACAAACTCCTTTTGTCCGTGCCACCTGTTAGATTATGGTATGTCTGTATCACGTTTATAATTCACAAAGTGTGCGCCTCCCGAGCTTGCAGGCCGTCTCAAAGGCGATCTCATCTGTGAATGTTTTTCAGAAATACTAAAGTGATACTAATTTTTCTGTTCCTCATCGTGTATTTTCGTTTTTGAGAAAGGGCCTTGAATATGGGTTTAAAGACATTCCTTGGAATTAAAAAATACCAATGGAAAAAGTCGGTTAAGAAATTTATAACAAAAGTAAAAAAGGGTTTTCCTCAATATCCATGGGACGATTTTTTACGAATTACTGAATATTTCCGTGGGAGAGAATTGTCCTCATTGCCGGAACGCGCTTTCTTGTTTCGTTTGTCGCATGATCTTCCATCAGACGCAAAAGTCGTAGAAATCGGAAGCTGGATAGGCGCATCGTCCTGTCTCTTGGCGTCGGGGTTAAAAGGGATAAGGGCAAAGATGTATGCAATTGACAATTTCAAAGGAAATGCGAGTGACTGTTCAGCCAGAATCAGGTACCGGGAGAGAATGTCTAAGTTAAAAACAGATACGACAAAAGTCATCTTTGATAAAAATATCACTTATTTTAACCTGGAAAACCGTATTGTCGCCATAGTTAATGATTCCCTTCAGGCTGCGAAGAGTTTTTGTGAACCACTTCACTCTATAGACCTTGTGTTTATTGACGGCGACCATTCAGAAGAAGCGACAAAAAACGACATCGCCTTATGGTTGCCTTTTGTGAAATCCGGTGGAGTCGTTGTATTCCATGATTTTACCTCAAATCATGGAGTGCCACAGGCGGTCTGGTGGGCAATAAAGCAATCGTATTTTTCTGAACTCATGGGAATTTATGGGTCAACAATTGCTTTCAAGGTTTCCTGAGCCATCTTTCCCTGTGCGGTTATAATCGGTAAGAGCCTGTATTGTCCAGGGAAAGAATCTTTTCGAATCAGGCAGATTTAGCAAAGCTCATTGTGTCAGGCGGTAGAAATGAAAAAGATCTGTTTTCTTATACAAGAATGGAATCACCCCGCAAGCAGATACAGGGTATTGCAATACATCCCCTATCTCAAAGAATTGCAAATCGGCGTTAAGGTAGCGCTCTTTCCGGATTCTTTCTGTCAGTGGATGAAACTTTTTTCAGAACTCGGGGATTATCATACCGTATTTATTCAGAAAAAACGGCTCTGGCGCTGGCAACTCTGGTATCTGAGAAGAAAGCGCATCAGGATTATCTACGACTTTGATGATGCCGTTATGTTTAAAAGTCCTGTAAACGGCGGCGGCCAGTCTTTTAAAAGACGAAGGACCTTCGCAAGAATGGTGCGGTACAGCGATCAGGTTATTGCCGGAAATCAGTACCTGAAAGCACAAGCATTGCCGTATAATAAAAATATAACCATTATACCAACGGCAATTGATACCAGCCGGTATACTATAAAGGACTACAGGAGGCATAAAAAAAATGTTACGGTTGGATGGATAGGGAGCAAATCTTCTTTACCATTCTTGAAGGAGTTAACTCCTGCCTTCGATCATTTAGCGGGTCAATATAAATCTGTAGAACTAAAGATTATTTGCAACGATTTTTTTGAATGCAACACGATGCCTGTTATTAAAAAAATATGGGCGCTGGAGGATGAAAACTCAGATTTACAAGACGTTGATATCGGCCTTGCCCCTTTGCCAAATCATGAATGGACTAAAGGTAAATGCGCAACAAAGCTATTACAGTATCTCTCTGTGGGAATTCCCGTTGTCTGTTCCCCGGTAGGCGTGCACAATGAGATTATCAAAGAAGGAGTAAATGGCTTATTTGCTGCTTCCACACAAGAATGGATAGAGAAGATAAATCTCTTGCTGCATGATAAAGCGCTCAGGGAGCGTATGGGGCTTGAAGGCAGAAAAACGGTGGATTCGTCCTATTCGCTGAAGGCAAACGCCCCAAAATTCATTAACACCATTACAGGAAATTATTCTTGTGACTAACAGTTCGCCTCTTGTAAGCATAATATTGCCTACGTATAACGGCGCCCCCTTTTTACCGGAATCCGTTGGATCAATCCTGGCGCAAACCTACAGCCCTTATGAAGTCATTATTGTAGATGATGGGTCCACAGACAACACAAAAGAAGTTTTAAAACCATTTGCGCAAAAGATAAGATATATTAATTTAGAACAAAATAAAGGACTACCGGTTGCACGAAATACCGGCATTCGGTCAGCCCAGGGGGAGTATATTGCTTTTATTGATGCGGACGACCTCTGGCTACCGGAAAAATTGCAGACGGATGTGGAATATTTTGACAGACATCCAGGCGTCGGTATGGTATATTCTGGACACACGAATATAGATGAAAAAGGCTGCACACTGAACGGTGACGCAAAGAAACGATTGCCCTCCGGCAAAATTTTCCTTCAACTCTTTTCTGAACAGAATTTTATTGTCCCTTCATCCGTAGTGGTGCGGAAGGAAGTGTTTGAAACGACGGGTTTATTTGATGAACAACTGGTTAATTGCCAGGACTGGGATATGTGGCTACGGATCGCCTTCTATTTTAAGGTTGAAGGAATCAATAAGCCGCTGGTTAAATATCGGCACAATCCGCATTCTTTGAGCAAAAACAGAAATAATGTCCTGAAGTATCAAAAACTGGTTATCGATAAAACATATCATGCGTTTAAAGATAAGATGCGTAAAATGAATGAAAAACTTTACAGAAAGCGGCTTGCCTCACATCATGCGAAGGCAGGTCGATATTATTTACGGATAGGAAATAAACGTCTTGCCCATGAAAATTTTCGTATGGCTTTGAAATATAATCCGTTAAATTTGAGAACGTTAAGATACTATTTCCGGTTATGGTAACCTCATAGTGAGAACGAATTGGAAAATAAAATCCTTGTCTGTTGCAGAGGCAAATGAAGTATGAATTTTTGAATCACCCCCTACAAGACAACATTCTTCATGTAGAGGGTTTTAAAAAAAATAAATTGTTACAAGATATCAAAAGTATATTTGTCAGAGGTTCATGGTTAAAAGAATAAAAGGGATTCCTGGTCTGGATGAGACACCTCTTCCGCATTTTTTAAATAAGAAAATTCGTGCTCTGATTATGCGGGGAATAAACCTGTTCGTGCATAAAGGAAAGAGTGAGTATGTCAATTTTCCAAAAGACCGGATAAAAAAAATCTTATTGGTACGCGCCAACTTTCGTATCGGCAACGCCATCCTTGCTACACCATCCATATTTATCTTTCGGGAAAATTTTCCTCATGCGGTAATCGATTTTGCCGGGTATCCCGTGTCGGCATTGCTTTATAAGCATCTGCCCATCGATCACCACTATAGCATTACCCGTAGGTTTCCTCATATTTTTTGGGCTTATTTCTCGTTCGTATATAAAATGAGATCTATGAAGTATGATCTGGCAGTAGATGTGAGTTGTTCACAATCCATGACAAGTTCACTTATTGTGGGATTTTCCGGAGCACAGTTTCGTATCGGATCCAGGGGAAAATGGGACCGTTTGTTTAATATTTCTATTCCAAGACCATCGGAGACCAACAAGTACAAAACCCTGCCTCTATTTTTGCACGACATGGGAATGAGAACGCATCAGATACTTCCGCAACTCATTTTATCGCCTGAAGAAAAAGAGGAAGGGAAAATGAAAGTTAGGGGTCTGATTGGAATAAATCAGGCCCCTGTTATTGGGATTTTTATCGGCGGCAGGAAATCAAAAGGGAAAAAATGGCCTGCGGAAAATTTCTTAAAACTGATTACAGCCCTTCGCGCTCAGAAAATAAATATCGTCGTCTTTTTTGGGCCCGATGAAAAAAAATCGATGGGATTTTTTGAGCAATCCTTGGGTAAAGACATTCCCCTTGTCTTTGAGCCCTCTTTGAGAATGTTTGCCTCCATGGTTTCACAGTGTAAGCCCTTTATTGCTTGCGATAGTGGTCCCATGCATCTCTCCTGCGCATTGGGGGTGCGCACCATTGCATTATTTTTAAAACGTAATTTTAATCGCTGGGGCCCTCCGCAAAACATTGCTCAAATAATTTACCATCCTGAAGGTATCCGGGTTGAAGACGTCTTGAAAGCCACTCTCTCAGAGTTACGTAACGTCTCATCTCCTTAGTTTATTTTTTCTCCCTTTTTCTATGAGTGATCTGAGTTTTATTATCATAAACTGGAATACCAGACAGTTATTGCTTGACTGTATACGCTCCATTTATGCAACAGTCACGGATCTCAATTACCAGATATACATCGTCGACAATGGTTCTGAGGATGACAGTGTAGCGGCAGTGCATGAGCAATTCCCTCGGTCTCTCGTGATAGAAAACCGGGAAAACAGGGGATTTGCTGCTGCTGTAAACCAGGCATTAGAGAAAACCGTTCCTGCCTGTAAGTACAGCATATTACTCAACACCGATACACTCGTACAGAAAAATGCCATACAGGTAATGTATTCCTTTATGGAACGCCATAAAGATGTTGGTATCGCCGGTGCGCAACTCCAGAAACCTGATGGTGCGAGACAACACAGCTACGACAATTATCCCACATTGGCAACGGAAATTTTTAACAAAAGCTTATTGCAACGGATATTCCCCTCCCGATACCCGAGCAAAAAACAGGTCGTCTTCCAGCCGATGGAAGTTGAGTCTGTTATCGGGGCGTGTATGATGGTACGAAATGAGGCTATACAGCAGGTGGGAATCTTGGATGAGGACTACTTCTTTTTTCTCGAGGAGACGGATTGGTGCTATCGCATGCAAAAGGCAGGTTGGAAGATATACCATGTGCCGGATGCCAGGGTTATTCACTTGGGCGGGCAAAGCAAGAAAAGAGCGCCCTGGCAATCTCAGATAGAGTATTGCCGTTCCCTGTATACCTTTTTTAAAAAACACAGGACTGTCAGCTCGTACCTTACCCTTAGAATATTTTCTGTGATAAAGATTATTTTAAATGTAACCGCAAACCTTGTTGGCAATGTGCTCGTTTTGTTTCTTAATCACAAATTACGTTACCGGCTAACAATATATGTTCGGCTTTTTTTGTGGCATCTTTTATTGTGCCCTGACTGGATGGGGCTAAAACCAGTGAAAAAAACACGAGAGCCCCTTTCGTTAATTTAGGGATTTTCAGTAATTATTCAGCGTAATTACTCCATTTGCCCGTATCGCTATAGCCAACGGTGGCACTGAACTTGCCGAAAATAAGGCAAACAATTGTCCCCCGCTGGCGGGGGGATCAAGGGGGTGGAAAAAGAACGTGGATACCATGCGAAAAAAAACAAAAGCCGGTGATGCCAACAATTGCGCCATGAACAAACACAGCCGATTTGCCGTCTGCTTGCAGAAGAAAGTGTGTGGTATTTATCCTGAAGATTGTGGAGTATTTGACACCGTGGGTCGGCACAGTCCACCCCCTGCGCCCCCGCCAGCGGGGGACATGTCGGGTGCACAATACTGACGAGAGTTTCATGGTTTTTGTTGATTTCTTAACTTACTACGTATGGACTTTACCCACATGCCCTCTATTGGCGGTCATGCAGGGCTCGATTTCGAAAATACGCTGAATAGTTACTATTTTCATTGCGCTCTCCCTTCTTTCTGGGGGGGGGTAAGTCGTCGAAGGTCTGATTTATGATGCAAAAGAATACAATACATTACACAAGCCTCATCTCGGAATACGCCTTCATTACCTATTTTTTTATTCTCTCTTTTTTCCCATTCAGCAGGATTAAACTCCTGTGCCTTTTAACGGTTGTCGGGTGTTGGATAGCAAGGATGCTCCGGGAAAAAAAAATACTGTTTGCAAAAACAACGCTTACCGTTCCCATCCTTTCATTCCTCGTATGTTCATTGATATCTTCATTCCATTCGGCACATGCCATGAATAGTCTCGAAACGGTCTTGCATGATTATTGTGTATATTTTACGATCTTTTTTTGTATGGTTAACACCATTGATAGTCAGGAACAAATAAGACGCATCGTGAAAGCCCTGCTTATTACCTGTGGTTTGGTATGTTTATACGGATTGTATGGGTATTATACCGGTATTGCCATCCGCGACGGGCGGTTTATTGCCACCTTTGAATATCACTCCCGTATTGCGAAATATATCTCGATGTTCCTGCCGGTGGCGCTCTGCTTGTTTTTCTCATATAAAAACAGAGCAATCCGTTTCTCTCTGGCCTGTCTTATATTTGTGTGTGGTTTTTCCCTCATCTTAACGATGAGCCGAACGAGTTGGGTATCCATTTTTATTGCCATTTTCTTTGCCAGTTTTGCCCTGCAAAAGAAGCGACTGATACTCATACTGATTGGCATCTGCATGTTGCTTATCTTCTTTCTGCCGGCAAAATTTATCAACCAGGCAAAAACCATTACACAGGTTAATCAATTTTTTACCTCGGAAAAAATCCTGGGGGAACGGCTGTTATGCTGGAAAGCAGCAATTGCCATAATTCATGACCATCCATGGCTAGGTATTGGCTCCGGTAAAAAGAATTTCCGGTTTGTCTATCAGCAATATGCTGAAACAATAAGGGATAGAGAAAAACATCTGGAAAAAGAACCTGTCCGCAAGCAGGATCAGGAAAAAAAGTCCAGAAAAAAGATTCAGGTGGAGAATATTGAAAGGCTATCCCATCCTCACAATATCTTTTTACATATATGGGTGGGAAACGGCATTGTGGGGTTGTTGTCATTCCTCTGGATGTTCACCATGGTATTTTACACGGCAATACGATCATGGCGACTTTCAAAAGCAGGGTACGAAAAAGCGCTTTTGCTGGGTATTGTTGCCGGCCTCGTTTCTATCTTCTTGCATGGTTTAACGGACAGCTTCTGGAAAAAGCCTGATGCATTATTTCTCTGGTATATTATTGGGATATTATTTGCTGTTATTCATCTCATATCGAGCAATAGCCAAAATGAATTCCTGCTAAAAGGAGAAAATAAAAGCTGAGACCAGATGCAAGTGTAGCAAATATTTATAGAGACTAAAAACAAAGCCTCTGTAGGGCTGTTCATGCCACGTGCTATGTGGATGATTACTCTCTGACAGCAAGGTTAAATATAGGTAACAATTTAGTTTTTAAAAAATCCTCTACATGAATAATGTTGTCTTGTAGGGGCAGGTTTGAAACCTGCCCCTGGTGCATTTAATACCTGGGCTTTATTGGAAATTTTCAAAAAACTAAATGGTTACAAATATAGATTACTAACAAGCGCACAAAAAGCAGAGAGGTTGTTTACACCTGTTTATAAAGTCGCCAGACTTGTGACAAAATGAAGCACGGACAAGCACGGTGAGTAATTACAAGAAATAGTTTATGGTTCTTCTCAATTCGTATAGACAGCTCATTGGGAGAAGGATCCTATTTTTCAGATGAAAAACGTTTTTTCGCTGAATTCTAACTAAACGATGATTCCGTGAATGTCGTTTGATGTTATGGTAAATTGATCAGTTTTGATACGGGGATAATAAATGGGTCCTTTATGTAGAAGTAGATTCCGCGGCTACTATGATACCAATCAACTTAACGCCGGTTGTTTATAATTCTCCCTAAATCCTGCAAACAAGGCGAAGCCTTGTTGCAGGATTAGGCCAGAAATGGT